>CABRFW010000269.1 GCA_902470265.1 uncultured Collinsella sp. | reverse complement strand
GCGTGAGTATTGCCCGCGCCCTGGCGCTCGACCCGGAGATCCTGTTCTTTGACGAACCGACCTCGGCACTCGATCCCGAGCTGACGGCCGAGGTGCTGCGTGTCATTAAGGACCTGGCGGCACAGAATATGACGATGGTGATCGTGACGCATGCGATGCAGTTTGCCCGCGACGTTGCCGATCGCGTGGTCTTTATGGACGGCGGTCGCATTGTCGAGGAGGGTCCGGCCGAGCAGGTTATCGATCATCCGCGCGAGCAGCGTACCCGTGAGTTCTTGAGCCGTATCGAGGGGTAGGTTCAACTATTTGCTCAACTATTAATTGAGGCGAAGCCGCCGCAGGTCTTACGGCCTGGGGCGGCATTTTATTTGAATCGGCGGGGTTCAATAATCGCCTCGCAAGCTCGCCTCCTCCTCTCGCCGCCCGTATTCATACGTGTGCCGAAAGGTGTGCATGGACGGTCGCCCGTGAGGGTAGGGTGGTGGCATAGAACATTTGGAGGGTGAGTCGGCTCGGCTGCCGACCGTGCTGCTCCCGGGACGGCATCGACCGCGAACTCTCCCCGTTGGCGTCGCGCATCGCGCGCGACCCTGCAAGGAGGTCATCATGGGTGCTCCCAAGACCGGCAACGTAAGGAACGTGGTGCTCGTAGGCCAAGGCGGGGTGGGCAAGACTTCACTCGCCGAGGCCATGCTCCACCTTTCCGGTAAGACCGCCCGCCTGGGCGGCCACGACGGCACCAAGCCCACGCTCGACTATGACCCCGAAGAGGTCAAGCGTTCATTTTCTATCTCGACGACCATCGCGCCGATCGATTGGAAGGGCGCCCGCATCAACGTGCTTGATGCCCCGTGCTACCCCGATTTTATCGGCGACGCCTTTGCCGCGATGAGCGTCTGCGAGACGGCGCTGTTCGTGGTCGACGCCGAGGCCGGCCCGCAGCCGACGACGGTTAAGCTTTGGTACGCCGCCGAGGACCTGCGCCTGGCGCGCGCGGTGTTCGTAAACCGCCTGTCGCGTCCCGAGGCCAGCTTTACGACCACGATGGGCCTGCTGCAGGAACGTTTTGGTACGCGTTTGGGTGCCGTGACCCTCCCCTGGGGCGAGGGCGAGGACCTTGACGGCATTATTGACCTGGTGCGTATGAAGGCGCGTCACTGCAACGGCACCGAAGCCGTTGAGTCGGAGATTCCCGAGGAGTATCGTGCCCAGGCCGAGGAAGCCCACGACCATCTGTGCGAGCTGGTGGCCGAGGCCGACGATGAGCTGATGATGAAGTACCTGGAAGGCGAAGAGACGCTGACGCAGGAGGAGCTCGAGGGCCTGTTGTCCAAGGCGATCGCCGAGCGCATCTTTGTGCCGGTCTTTGCGGGCGATTGCATTAAGGAGCAGGGCGTCAACTCGCTGATGGACGACATCGCCACGTACTTCCCGGCGCCGACGGACTACGGCGAGATGCCGCTCATCGACGGTGATTCGCTCAAGATCTCGAGCGACGATGACCGTCCGGTGGCATTTGTGTTTAAGACGCTGGCCGACCCGCAGCAGGGTCGCATCAGCTTTATCAAGGTGTTGACGGGCACGCTTGAGCCGGGCCTTGAGCTGATCAATGCACGTACGCGCAAGGGTGAGCGTCTGGCTCACCTGTATGTGATGTGCGGCCGCGACATGACCGAGGTCGGTCACGCCTATGCCGGCGATATCATCGTGGCGCCCAAGCTGGCGGCCGAGACGGGCGATACGCTCTCGATTACCGGCAAGGTCGAGGCTGCGGCGTTTAAGTTCCCCAACTCGCAGTACCGTATTGCTATCGAGGCCGAGAACCGCGGCGACGAGGAAAAGCTCTATACGTTTATTGAGAAGGCATGCAAGGCCGATCCGACCATGAGCATCGATCGTGACGAGGGGACCGGCCAGACTATCATCTCCGCCGTGGGTGAGGCGCAGGTTTCGGTCCTGCTCAATCGCCTTGAGGACCGCACCAAGGTCGTGGCCAAAAGTGTGCCGATCCGCATTCCGTATCGCGAGACCATCCGCCGCACGGCGAGCGCCCAGGGTCGCCATAAGAAGCAGACTGGCGGTGCCGGCCAGTACGGCGACTGCTGGCTGCGCGTTGAGCCGCTCATTGGGCCCGACGGCACGAGTGACGGCTACGAGTTTGTTGATGAGGTCGTGGGCGGCCGCATCCCGCGCCCGCTCATCCCCGCCGTGGACAAGGGCGTCCAGGAAACCATGAAGGACGGCATTATCGCCGGCTATCCGCTCACGGGCATTCGTGTCGCGGTGTATGACGGCTCGTATCACAGCGTCGACTCCAACGAGATGGCGTTCCGCGCG
>CABRFW010000268.1 GCA_902470265.1 uncultured Collinsella sp. | reverse complement strand
GTCTAATACTTTCCCCGAGAAGTGAACGAGCAAAATCGAGCCCCCGGAGCATCGACACTTTATGGGAGCCATTTCCTGCAGGTTCATTGAGATTTTCCTGCGGTTTTGGCGCCAAAAAGTGTCGATGCTTCGAGGGTCCAAAATAGGTCGTTCACTTCTCGGGAAAAGTATTTGACTTCGTTTTTCGACAAACAAAACCGGTCATCGCAACGCAAACGGGGCCTGCGCTTAGCGTAGGCCCCGACGTGAGAAGTTGTTATCCCGGTAACTTAATACCGCTCGATTAGTACTGCTCGATACCCATGTAGCGACGAACCTCGGGGCTGTGGTCGAATACCTTGCCGCGAGCGGCACGCAGCTCGCAGCTCATGTTGTAGAAGAAGATCGGTTCCAGGTACGAACGCACGCTGGCAGGCACGTCGCCCACGCCGTACTCGAGCGCGTCGAGCACCATGACCGTATCGGTGTGCGTGTTGAGGAACGCGAGCGCACGCTCCTCCATGGGGCGGCACTCGCCCGATCCGAGCTGCACAAAGTAGAACACGCCGGGCTCGGTGGCCTCAAACGGGCCGTGGAAGTACTCGCCGGAGTGGATATAGCAGCAGTGCTGCCACTGCATCTCCATAAGCGAGCAGATGGCCATGGCGTAGGTCTGGCTAAAGTTGGGGCCGGAACCCAGGATATAGAAGAACTCGTGCTGCTGGCAGAGCTCGGCAAAGCGATCGCCCAGCTCGGCGTTGACCTTCTCGCGGGCGGCGGGCAGCAGCGCATCCATCTGCTTGAGGCCCTCGTACATGTCGGCAAGCGCCTCGTAGCCTTCCTGCTGGTCGAGCAGCTCGGCGGCGATCAGAGCGCCGATGCCTTGCGGAACCTCGGCCTGCGGCACGCCTTCGCCCCACGGATAGACCCAGGTGGTCCACTTGCCGTTATCAATCTTGGAGCCCTCGCAGTCGGTGAGGGCGACGACCTCGGCGCCGGCAGCCAACGCCATCTCGCAGCCGTCGACGACCTCTTGCGTGTTACCGCTGTGGCTGCAGGCAACGACGAGCGACTTCTCGCCAAGACTCTTGGGAGCCATCAGGCAAAACTCGCGCGCCGTGTAGACCGTCGAGGCAAACGTGGTGGCCTCGCGCTTGAGCAGTTCGTTAGCCGGCATCAGGTCGATCATCGAACCGCCGCAGGCAATCCAAAAGACGTTCTCAATCTTGCCCTTGCGCTCGATAATTTCCTGAACCAGATCGTGTGCGTTCACGGTGATGCTCCTCCTTGTGTGGCGGCTTTGAACGACGGCAGCTCGTACCTGCGGTCATTCTATGTTGTCCTATTTATAGCACGCACGACGACGCCCGTGAAGCCATTTCACCAAACTTGTTCTATATTGTTCTATCTGTGGACGTTAGATGTCGAACACGTAGCGCGAGCCCACGATCTTTTGGCGTCCGAGCAGCAGGGGCCGCTCGCCCTCGTCGGTAAAGTACGCCTCCATATAGAAGAGCGGCTCGCCGACCGGCACCTCCAGCAGCGGGGCCGCCTGAGCATCAGCAAGCGCAATCTCCACGGTACAGGGGTCGGACTTGAGCGGCGCGCGGCCCGAATGCTCGGCAACGAGCGCAAAGATGGAATTGTCCGTGAGGTCCTTGTCGGCAAGCGTCTGCAGATAGGGATGGTCGGCCAGCACAAAGGCGTTGTTCTCGAGCATGACGGGCACGCCGTCTGCCGTGCGCACGCGCTCGACAACGATGAGCTCGCAGCCGGGTTCCACCCCAAAAAACGCCGCGTCCTCACGCGTCGCCGCAACCACCGTGCGCGACACCAGGCGTGCTCCGGCCACCATGTCGTTGGCGGCGCAACCCTCGGTAAAGTTCTGAACGTCGCCCTTCTGGCGAATCTTGCGCTTGAGCTTGGGCGCGCACACAAACGTGCCCCTCCCCTGCTGGCGGTTGAGATACCCCGCGCGCGACAGCTCCTCGATGGCGCGGCGCACGGTGATGCGTCCCACGCCGTAGTACTTCGCGAGCTCCATCTCGGAAGGAATGCGCGAGCCGGATGCGTACACGCCACGCGCGATCTCGCCCTTTAGGTCGTCCATTACCTGCTGGTACAGCGGCACGGCGGACACCTCAGTGCGCTCGGTTTTATCGTCGGATGCCATCGTTACGCTCCATTCCGTGCATGCTCGGACTCAAACTCTTCAATCGCCGCCATAAACTGATCGCCAAAGGCGTCGGCCTTTTTCTCGCCGATGCCGTTGACCTGGATAAGCTCGTCGCGCGTCTGAGGGCGCAGACGGCACAGACCTCGCAGAGCCTTGTCGGAAAAGACCATGTACGGCGCCATCTCCA
>CABRFW010000267.1 GCA_902470265.1 uncultured Collinsella sp. | reverse complement strand
TCCACCGGCAGTCAGACACTGCATGTTCGCTTCCGTGATGCAACGGTAGCCGCGCACATGCTCAACAAGCCAAGGGGCAAACGCACGACAAATGCGTTCGAAGCGCTCCGAATAGCGATGGACGTCCTCGGGGGCAAAATCGAGCCACGAAATCTGCTGGCGATACTCGGCCTCAATTGTCTCAATCGCCGTCTCGCCATCGGCTGCCATTCTATTAACGATCTCCTCGAACATCGCGTGAACGATGGTGCCGAATTCGGTTTGGATCGTGGGCGCCGTGGGCAGGCGCACAATCTGTTTCTCAGGGAAGTGCAGACTATTTGCGCAACCAGACTCGTACGTCACAAAGTTGTTGAGTGCTGTGGCAGAAAGAAACTTCACGTCGGTATGAGGCTCCAAAAGCGCACGGAGCTCGGGCGTATCAAACACGTAGTTGTCGCGCCATTCGGTTTCGATGGCGGCACTGAGCTGGTCTGCTTCAGCAGAAACTTCGCAAGAGTCGATAAGCCCCGTGAGCTCCTGCAGCGCCGATCCGCTGGCGCGGCACAGCTCGAGGTGTCGCTTAGCACGCGTGATGGCGACAAACAGCAGGCGGCGCGCGTCGTCATCATCCTTTTCATCGCGAATAAGCAGGTTGGACGGGTACAAGCTCATGCCGCCGGCGCCTTTGTGCCAAGTGGAGTCGTCGGCATCGAGCAGGTAGACGCAGTCGAATTCCAGGCCCTTAGAGCTATGGGCGCTGGTGAGACGAACAGCTCCCGGCGTGCCGAGGTCGATCGATGTGTCGATACTCACGCCAAACTTATGAGCGGCATCGAGCTTGTCGACAATATCGGGCAGGCGAAGCGCACGTCCCATACGGCGCGCGTCTCCCATTTCACCTTCGGCAAAGGTGAGCAGGGCGCGGATGCCGGCATTGAATTCGGCTGCGCCCAGCGGATCTTGTTCCTTGCAATCCTGATAATAGCCAAGGCTGCGTTCGACAATCTTAAAGAGCAGCGCTCTGACCGGGGAGGCGCCGGCTTCGGCCGCCCACTGCATAAGGTCGTCGTGCAGCTCTTTGACGCGGGCGCTATTGCTCTCGCACATGGCGGCCATCCAGTCGCCGCGATGCTCGCGCTTGGCGCTGAGCGCAAACGTCACGGACGATGGATGGTCGCCGCCCAGCTCGGCGGCACAGACAATCTGCGGAAGATAGCTGCTGGCGAGCTCCTGCTGCCCGCGAGCGAGCGCGGTAACGCAGCGCAGCAGCGCCAGTGTCGTCTGCATGCGCTCGGAAGCAAAGAGATTCTGTCGTTCGCGATAGGAAAACGGCACGTTCTCCTTAACGAGGAAGGGAATCAGCGAGCGCAATGCGGCGTGTTTGGCAGAGATGACTGCAATTCCTTCATTGGGATCTTCGCAGTCATTGAGGTAGCCGGCCTCAAGTCGCTGCTTAATGCTTGCGGCGACGGCGGCGTATTCCTCGGCTTTGCCGGCGTAGACGTTCTCGCTAAAGCTGACCTGATCGCCTTGAGGCTTAAAGGCTTCGATTGACTTATTCGAGCTGGCATCGAGTCGGTATTCGATTTGCTGGGCGATAGCTTGACCAAGCTCAACGATGGCGGGCGTGGAGCGATAGTTGGTCTTGAGCACGATGCTCCGGGGCGAGAACTCGGCCGCAAACTGGTTGGCACACTCGATCGTGGCGCCCTGAAAACGCATGATGGCCTGATCGTCATCGCCGACGGCCATGATATTGGGCGCATCAACGCCGTCGCAGAGCAGCTCGATGATGCGCATCTGGGCACCATTGGTGTCCTGGAACTCGTCAACTTGGATATAGGTATAGGTGTCCTGGAGCACTTGACGTAGCGCGTCGTTGTGCTCGACGGCGTTAACAAAGTCGCCGATCATATCGTCGTAATCGTAGAGATGATGCTGGTCGAGCTCATCCTGGTAGCGACGCGCGACGTCGCAAGCGGCCTTAAGTCGCTCGCTCTGCTCCGCAATCTTAAACGTGCGCCCCTGAGAGTTGCTGCCTCCAAAGAAGGCATCGCGTACCTTGGTGTATCCCGACGACTTTCCCTTCTCGTCAATAAGTTCGGTGCGGCGAACGGTGTCGCGCAACTCAAGAATGTACGGTACATACGTGCCAGCAGGACAGCCGATCGGGCGGGTGAGCGATGTAGGCGCCACGCCGCAGGCACGCTCGGCCTCTTCCTCAAAACGCTCAGCCAACGCAGTGCTTGCCCTTTCACAGACAAGTGTAAGCAGCTCGGAATGTTCGGTGAGCCAGACAGCGGCGTCGATATTCTGCTGCGCGATGGCGTTCAGCGTGTCGTAGTCCAGGCCACTGCGTTTGATTTTGGAGACAAAGC
>CABRFW010000266.1 GCA_902470265.1 uncultured Collinsella sp. | reverse complement strand
GCGGCGGCCCCCTGCATTTTGCCAGTGCCGAGCAAAAGCTCGTCTGCGACTACTGCGACTCGCGCTTTGAAGTCGAAGAAGTCGAGGCCCTCTACCGGGAGCGCCAGAGCAAGGCAGATGCCAAGGCCGATGCGGCGGCATCCCCCAAGCCCGCGGCAAACGAGGCCGTGCAGGAGCTTGCCCAAAACGCCGGCTATATTTGCTCGTCATGCGGCGCCGAGCTGATCTCGGACGGCACCGTCGCCGTCTCCACCTGCCCGTACTGTGGCAACCCCGCCGTGGCACCTGGTCAGCTCTCGGGCGACTTCTCCCCCGACCTGGTGATTCCGTTTAAGCTCGGGCGCGACGATGTCTTGGCCGCGCTCAAGGAGCACTACAAGGGCAAGATCCTGCTGCCCAAGAGCTTTGTCACCGGCAACCACATCGACGAAGTCCAAGGCGTCTACGTGCCGTTTTGGCTCTACGGCGCCCGCGTGGACGGCGAAGTGCACTTTGACGCAACCAACGAGACCGTGACCGAGGAATCCGACCGTACCGTCACGACCACCGACCACTACGATGCCTACCGCAAAGGCAATATCTCGTTTGAGCGCGTGCCCGTCGACGGATCGTCCAAGATGCCCGACGGCCACATGGACGCCATCGAACCGTTTGACTACGACGCGTTGCGCCCGTTCTCGGTCGCCTACATGCCCGGCTACATCGCCAACCGCTACGACGAGGACTGCGAGACTTGCAAGGCCCGTGCCGAGCGCCGCATGGAAGAGAGCACGATCTCGGCCCTGCGCGAGACCGTCATTGACGAGTACGATGATGCCTCGGTCGAGAGCAAGCAACTCGACTACACCTGGGAAGACAGCGACTACGCGCTGTTCCCCGTCTGGATGCTCTCAACCTCATGGAATGGCAAGAGCTATCTGTTTGCCATGAACGGCCAGACCGGCCGCATGGTCGGCGAGCTCCCCTGCTCCAAGCCCAAGCTCATTATCGCCTCGCTGCTGTTCTTTGTGATCGGATTTATCCTCTCCCAGATTCTCTTTATGGGCGAATACGCCTTCGATCCGGATTACCTCAGCTTTGATATCGAGGGCATCCTCATTAACATCGTGGCGCCGCTAATCATCGTGATCATCGGAGACGTGTTGCTGGTAGGCCAGCTCAAGACAGCCAACGAGGCAACCCACGCCGACGAGTACTGCGGTGAGCTCGACCTGGTCGAGAAGCACGACACCTTCAGCCACACCGAGACCACCGTTGTCATGAAGGACGACAAGGACGACTAAGTAACCCGATCAACACCACCCGGACTTTGACGAGAAAGGAAGATCACCATGGGACTCTTGAAAGCTGGATTGGGAGCTGCCGGCGGCGTCATGGCCGACCAGTGGAAGGAATTTATCTACTGCGAATCGATGCCCGCTGACGTCTTGGCCTGCAAGGGCGTTAAGCGCACCGGCGGCCGCAGCTCCAACACGCATGGCGAGGACAACGTCATCTCCAACGGCTCCGTCATCGCCGTCAACGACGGCCAGGGCATGCTCGTGGTGCAAAACGGCAAGATCATCGAAGTCGCGCTGGAGCCCGGCGAGTTCGTCTTCGATACCGGCAGCGAGCCGAGCGTCTTTAGCGGCAACCTGGGCGATTCCATCAAGGAGACCTTCGCCAATATCGGCAGCCGCTTCACCTTCGGCGGCGACGCGGGCAAAGACCAGCGCGTCTACTTCATTAACACCAAGGAGATTATCGGCAACAAGTACGGCACCGCCTCGCCCGTGCCCTTCCGCGTGGTCGACAACAATATTGGCCTGGACGTCGACATCTCCGTGCGCTGCAACGGCGAGTATTCGTACCGCATCACCAACCCGTTGCTGTTCTACACCAATGTGTGCGGCAACGTGACCGATAGCTACACGCGCGACAAGATCGATAGCCAGCTTAAGTCCGAGCTGCTCACCGCCCTGCAGCCCGCCTTTGCCAAGATCTCGGAGATGGGCATCCGCTACAGCGCCATCCCCGGCCACACCACCGAGCTCGCCCGCGCGCTCAACGAGGTCCTCTCCGCCGACTGGCGTGACCTGCGCGGCGTCGAGATCGTGAGCTTTGGCGTCAACTCCATCGCCGCTTCGCAAGAAGACGAGCAGATGATCAAGGACCTGCAGAAGGCCGCGGTCATGCGCGATCCCACCATGGCAGCCGCCAACATCGCCAGCGCCCAGAGCGACGCGATGCGCGCGGCGGCGGCCAACCCCAACGGCGCGATGGCCGGCTTTATGGGCATGGGCATGGCAGGCGGCATGGGCGGCATGAACGCCAGTCAGCTGTTCGCCGCCGGCCAGGCACAGCAGCAGGCCGCACCGCAGCCGGCACCCGCCCCGGCGCCCGCTCCGG
>CABRFW010000265.1 GCA_902470265.1 uncultured Collinsella sp. | reverse complement strand
GTGAGCAGGCGCTCGAGATTGTTGACATGCTCGTGCGTTCCGGCGCCATTGATGCTATCGTCGTCGACTCCGTCGCCGCGCTGACCCCGCGTGCCGAGATCGAGGGAGAAATCGGCGACACTACGGTCGGTCTTCAGGCTCGCCTGATGAGCCAAGCGCTCCGCAAGCTCGCCGGCTCGCTGTCTAAGTCCAACACGACGTGCATCTTCATTAACCAGCTGCGTGAGAAGATCGGCGTCATGTTCGGCAACCCCGAGACCACGACGGGCGGCCGCGCCCTTAAGTTCTTCTCTTCGGTGCGTATCGACATTCGCCGCATCGACAGCATTAAGCTTAAGGACGAGGTTATCGGTAACCGCGTGCGCGCCAAGGTCGTTAAGAACAAGGTGGCAGCTCCGTTCCGTTCTGCTGAGTTCGACATCATGTACGGTACGGGCATCTCTAAGGAGGGCTCGATTCTGGACATGGCTGTCGAGTGCGGCATCTGCAAGAAGATGGGCTCCTGGTTTGCCTATGGCGAGGACAAGCTCGGCAACGGTCGCGAGGCCGCCAAGGCGTTCCTGCGCGAACACCCCGATTGTGCCGACGAGATTGAGCATAAGGTCCGTCTTGCCTGCGGGCTTGAGTTTGATGACGATGCTCCGTCCGAGGTAGAGCTGACCGATCAGCCTGCGCCTGAGGAGTTTGACGAGCTTTACGCCATCGATGGTTCCGCCATGCTCGATGATGACGACGAGTAGCGGTTACGCTCATGTCGTATACGGTGACCGAGGCCACGGTCGTCTTTCCCGATAAGAAGGCGGCCTCCTCGTTCTCGAGCGGGTATGCGTCCAAAAAGCCTTGCGCACATATCGATTGTGAGCTTGAGGGCGGTTTTGAGCGGTCCATTTGGATTCCCGTGCGGGTCGCGCGCCTGTATGTCAAAAACCGCCCCGATCTTCCCTGTGATTGGGATAACTTTCGTGAGGCGGTGCAGCTCATCGAGCGTAAATGTGCACTTACCATGGTGACTGAGATGTTATCGCGCCGCGACCATGCGACGGGTGAGGTCCGTGACAAGCTGGCTCGCTACGGTTTTCACCAGCCCGCGATCGATTTCGCCGTCGAGCGCGCCACCGAGTATCGCTTTTTAGACGAGAATCGCTTTTGCTCGTACTTTATCGAGGAACGCAAGCGGCGCGGTTGGGGACAGCGCAAAATCGAGACCGAGCTCAAGCGACGTCATGTTGTGCTCGATGACATTCCCGGTTATCCCGAGGATTATTTTGCCGTCGAAGACGATTTGGCGCGTGCGTCAGCCCTGCTCGCCAAGCGGCGTGTTCCAGAGACGCGCGGATTCGAAAAACTGGTTCGGTTTTTGATGGGCAAGGGCTTCTCGTATCACATCGCCGCCGATGCCGTTAAGGCACGTCTCGATGCCGAATGCGAGGAATGTGCGCTTTAGGCGTATGCGTTTTGTGGCCCCGCCGCTCACCGCGTTTTAGCCGCCGTACTGGGGCCATTTATTTGACAGTTGTTGTGGTTCAACGTACGATAAACACTGTCATTTGCTTTGTGATATGTGCTCATCTGTGATGAGTTTGTTTATATGTTTATCTGTATCCGACCCGCATAAGCTGCGCCCATATTACTCAAATGTCGCGAGCCGTTCATAAGGACGGTTCGCTTTGTTGTGTAACGAATCCATAAAAAGGAGTGAGCATGCCTATCATTGCAGCGCTCGTTGGCATCGTTTTGGGTGCCATCGCCGCCATTGCCTACATGCGCACCGCCAAGCAGGGTAGTCTTCACGAGGCCGACGAAAAGATCCAGTCGGCACACGCACAGGCTGAGTCCCTGATCGGTGATGCAAAGCGTCAGGCCGAGACCCTCAAAAAAGAGGCTCTGCTCGAGGCTAAAGAGGAGATCATCAAGAACAAGCAGGCCGCCGAGGCCGAGGACAAGCAGCGCAAGAGCGAGATTCGTACGCTCGAGAACCGCGTGATGCAGCGCGAGGAATCCCTTGATCGCCGCAACGACGCTCTCGACAAGCGTGAGCACCAGCTGTCCAGCCAGGCCGGTCAGGTCGAGAAGCGCTCCCGCGAGCTCGAGGAGCTCTGCGCAAAGCAGACCTCCGAGCTCGAGCGTATCGCCGACCTTACCCGCGAGGATGCCCACAAGGAGCTCCTCGATAAGGTTCGCGGCGAGGTCACCCACGAGGCCGCCACGATCATTCGCGAGTCCGAGCAGCAGGTTCGCGCCGAGTGCCACAAGACCGCCCAGGAGATTCTGTCCCTGGCGATTCAGCGCTGCGCTGCCGACCACACAGCCGAGGTCACCGTTACCTCCGTGCACATTCCCTCTGATGACCTCAAGGGCCGTATCATCGGTCGCGAGGGTCGCAACATCCGGACCTTCGAGC
>CABRFW010000264.1 GCA_902470265.1 uncultured Collinsella sp. | reverse complement strand
CCAGCGGCGAGACCATCGATACCTTCCATGCCGAGACCGTCGACTGGGATTGCGCCCACGCTGCCGAGGGCACGCTCGTCCAGTCCGGCAAGTACACCGGAATGCGCGGCGGCAAGCACTCCGAGGGCGAGGCTGCGATCGTGGCCGACCTCGAGGCCATGGGCTGTGGCCGTCGCAAGGTCGAGTTCCGCCTGCGCGACTGGCTCATCAGCCGTCAGCGTTATTGGGGCAACCCCATCCCGGCCATCCACTGCGAGCACTGCGGCATCGTGCCCGTGCCCGAGGACCAGCTGCCGGTGACGCTGCCCGAGAACCTGGACCTGGGCGCCGGCGAAACCCTCGCCGAGTGCAAGGAGTTCTACGAGACCACCTGCCCGGTCTGCGGTCGCCCGGCCAAACGCGAGACCGATACTATGGACACCTTCACCTGCTCCAGCTGGTATTATCTGCGCTATACCGACCCGCACAACACCGAGCTGCCCTTCTCCCGCGAGGCTGCCGACCGTTGGATGCCCGTCGATAACTACATCGGCGGCATCGAGCACGCCATTTTGCACCTGCTCTACAGCCGCTTCTTTACCAAGGCGCTGCGCGACCTGGGCCTGCTGAGCGTTGACGAGCCCTTCACCAACCTGCTGTGCCAGGGCATGGTCAAGGACGAGAACGGCGACACCATGTCCAAGTCCAAGGGCAACGTCGTGCCCCCGAGCTCGGTCATCGAGCCCTACGGCGCCGACACCATGCGTCTGGCGATCCTGTTTATCGCCCCGCCCGAGAAGGACTTCGACTGGGATCCCAAGGCCGTCGAGGGCGCTAACCGCTTTATCAAGCGCGCCTGGCGTATCGTGTGGCAACTCGTCCAGTCGGGTGACGCCAACGTGACCTTTGACAAGTCCGCGCTCGATGAGGTCGCGATGAAGCTCTATCGCGAGCGTCACCGCACCATCGCCAAGTGCACCGAGGACTTCGACCGCGGCCAGTTCAACACCGCGATCTCGGCCGTCATGGAGCTCGTCAACGCCGCGAGCGCCTACCTCAACGCTACTGAGGGCGCTGACCGCGACAAGGCCCTGTGCTACGGCGTGGCTAAGGATATCGTGAGCGTCCTTGCCCCCATCTGCCCGTTCTGGGCCGACGAGCTGTGGCACGAGGCACTCGGCTGCGAGGGCAACGCGTACACCGCCGCCTGGCCCGAGTTCGACCTGTCTGAGTCCATCGAGGACACGGTGCAGATCGTCGTTCAGGTACTCGGCAAGGTCCGTGGTCGCATCGACGTCGCCCGCGACGCCTCCAACGAGGAGATGCAGGCTGCCGCTGAGGAAGCCGTTGCCAAGTGGCTTGAGGGCAAGACGGTCGTCAAGGCCATCTGCGTGCCTGGCAAGCTGGTTAACCTGGTGGTCAAGTAAGCGCTGCGCGCATAGTTGACGTGCTATAGGCGAGGGGCGATCCGGCTGGGTCGCCCCTCGTTTTGTGTTGTATGCCCTGCTTAGTCGGCGCGTCGCACCGTCTTCTACGGGATGTGTACCAGGTCCCTAAAGTAAACGTTGCCCGTTGCCTGTTCGAACATCCAAATGTTGAGGTAGATGTCGTTGAGGTTGTTGTTCACATCAAAGTCCGGGTCGTCGAAGGTGCCTACAAAGGTGAGCATGGCGCGCATTTCCTCGCCCGCTGCGACCTGCTGACGCATGCGCACATCGCGGACCACGCCGTTGACGTAGGCATAGGAGTCCACATCGCCAAACATCATGTCGACATCGGTGTTGTTTGTCACCGTAAAGACGAGCGCGGCGTCCCCGTAGCCGTCGGTGTCCTTGCCCACACAGGCAACATGGACGTTCTCGTCTGCCTCAAGGTCGATGGGGAACTGTTCTTGGGAATCGGGACCCAGGCCCTGGGGATCGACGATGTCTTCGTTTATTTTGTCGAAGCTCTCCGATAGCGTCGTTTTCTCGATGGCTTTGGTGCTGCCAGGGTTCGGTTCGCATGTTCCGGTTTTGCCATTCGTGTTGCCGCAGCCTAAGAGGGCCAACGAGCACGTTGCGATGGCGAGTGCAGTCATGCAGGGGGTTCCTAGGCGTTTCATGGGTGCCTCCTTGCCGTAGAGGATTTGGAAAGGTTCGTCGTTGCGCGACTTGCTGGCCGGCTTGTTACAGAATGCCCCTTAGCGTAAGTCTGATCGATAGGGGCTCGGGGAGGAATGCCCTTGGGGTCCGAACGGGCCTGTGGATTGGGACGCATGGCCCGTTTTGGGACTGTTGAGGTTGCTCCGCATGGGGCTCTTCGGTCAATTGTCCTATTCTTGTGGAGAACCTGTGCGCACGCTGACCTGCAGATTCGTACTGTGCTTGCGCGTTTCCGCAGCTATTGGTATAGTTTGCTTGCAAATGAAGTTGTAATTGAAAGAA
>CABRFW010000263.1 GCA_902470265.1 uncultured Collinsella sp. | reverse complement strand
TCGCGCCCTTTCGGGCCTTAAGGGCTTTCCCCGCCTCTATGGCTGGGGCGAGGTTGACGGTGTGCCTGCAATTGTCATGGAATGGGTCGAGGGCGAGACGCTCGCCCGCTTGCGCTCGCGCTTTGCCGTGGACGATGCCGGCCGCCTATCGCCGCTTGTGGCGGCGCGCTTGGGGCGCGACCTGTTCGACCTGCTCTGCCGCATGAGCCTGGTGGGGGAGGGCTTTGTCCATCGCGATATCTCGCCCGCTAATATTATGGTGCGTACGGCGCGTTTACCGCTTGACCGGCAGCTTGCCGAGGGCACCTTTGACCTGTGCCTGATCGACTTTGGCTCGTCGCTGGCGCTCGATCCTGCGTCGGCCGTGGCCGGTACCGGCGGCAAGGCGTCGTTTACGGAGCGCTATGCCACGCTGCGTCGCGCGACGGTGGCCTACGCTCCGCCCGAGATGCTCACCGACGATATTCCCGACCTGCGCGCTTTGCGTATGTCGCCGGCGATCGACGTCTATGCCGCAGCAAGCACGGTTTACGAGCTCATTGCCGGCGCCGCGCCATACGAAGCCGCGCCGAGCACTTCGGGCACCTCGGGTTCGCGCAAAAAGACGCGCGACATCGCCAGCCCCTACCGTCTCAAGATGGACACGCTGCCCGACTATCCCATTGGCGCCCATGCGCCCGGTTGCGATTTGACTCAGCTGCTTCGTCGTGAGCCCGATGTGGCGCTCGCTGCGGCCGAGCAGGCCCAGCAGCTGGGGCTTGAGCCGGATTCCGAGGAGCTACGCGATGCGCTGGCGTTTGTCGATGCCCAGCTGTTCGACGTGGTGATGGCCTGTCTGTCCAGCCATCAAAAAGATCGTCCCGAGCCGGCGGCGGTCGAGGCGGCGCTCTCGGCGTTTTGTGACCACTATGCGCAAAATGTCGGCCGTTCGCTCCGCGGCGAGCCGCTCACGCCGTGCCCCATGGATGCGTCTGGCCGCGCGGTTCGTCGCGCGCTGATGGTCGGCGCGACGGTCGTCTGTGGCGTGGTTTGGGCTGTGATCGTGGTTTCGGCCGCGCTGCTGGCGTCGGGCGCTCGCGTGACGGCGACTTTGGGATCGCTCGTGTGGTCTGGGTCGCTACCGGGTATTATTGCCGCACTGGCGTTGGCGCTGCCAGGCATAGCCGGCGTTGCCGCGGGGGCGCTTGCGCGCGATCGGCGCTCGGGCTTCCTGCAGGGTGTGCTTGCGCTTTCTGCCTGCGAGGTTCCGGTGCTGGTTGTGGCTGCATGTAGCGTATTTTCCCAACGCGCCGTGATGGGCGGCCTTGTTGCCGCTCTGGTTGCAACCTATACGCTTACGTGGTTTTTGCTTGCGATGGGCTTTGCCTTTGAACTTCCCGTTTCGGCACCGCGACGCACAAAAGCCCAGATGGCGACTCCGCTTGCCGGTGGAGCCGCAGCTGCCCGTACTTTTGGCGGACCTGTCGAAGTATCGTCCGATTCTATTTCTACGACCAAGGAGGCCTAGGTCATGGCATCTCAAGTTGAGCTCACCCCATGCGGGGCCATGTTTGACATCTTTAAGCGCGCGGCGCATCTGAGCCATATCGAGCTGTGCGGCTTGGTGCTTTCGTCCCGTCCGCTCGCCGACGGCCGCAGCCCGCAGAGCCGAGCCGCCGATCGCTCTTGGGTTTCCCGCTTTATCGTTCGCGCGCCGGTCGGCACGCTTCAGCAGCGCTACTTTGCCGAATACGGTACCTCGGCTGCGCGTATTATGTCGCAACTGGCCCTGCGCCAGCGCAATCCCATGGACTCCACGGCTGTGATCAATATGGTGTGCGGTCCTGCAGGTGAACCGATGGTACGCGCGCTCGAAGAGTGCCACCAGGACACGAATCTCTATCGCAACGCGCTCGATCGCCTGTCCCAGGCGGCGGAACTCATGCCCGCCGAGCGCGCCGAGGCCGTGCTGGTGCTGTTTGTCGCCGTCGGTTGTTCGGCGGATGTGCGGTCCTCGGTGAACTATGCCATCGACTACGCACACGCGACCTGTGGCGGAGGCACATCCACGCCGCGTTCGCTTGGCATGTCGCTGACTGCGGGCGAACGCGAACCCGCCCCGGCGCACCCCTTGGGCTTGCTGCGCGTGCAAAACAGTTTTGTCGTGAGCGCCCCGCGCTGGATTCAGCCGAGTGAGCAGGGTGTTGAGATTGGCGCGCTGGCCACTGGTGAGGGCGATATTACCGACGTCGGCGACGATGTCTCGGCCCGCCATGCCCATATCTGGTGCGATGCTCAAAATATCTGGCACGTCGAGGACTTGTCGTCCACCAACGGAACCGTGGTGGTAAACGGGGCCACGCGCGTCTGCATTCAGGTCGAGCCCGGCCGTTCCGCCCAACTCAATCCCGGCGACGAGCTCAAGCTCGGCGAATCCAC
>CABRFW010000262.1 GCA_902470265.1 uncultured Collinsella sp. | reverse complement strand
CCAGGCCCGATTTTGCCTCTTGACAATGTCCTGCTCATATTAAAAGGAACGTCCCCAAGTGCCAAGGGTGTCCCCAACGACTAGTTGAATGGGGTCGGGATTGGAGCTGGGGAGGGAGCGGATTTCTAGCTCTATGTCGAGTTCTTGCAGCTCTTTGAAGGCGGCGACGTCTGTGTCGTCTACGGCAACTGTGGGCGTCGCGGGACGCTTGCCCTCCCCTGCTTGCATGTGACCGATACTGATCTTGGTAATGGGCACACCGCCCTTGACCAGCGCGAGCGCATCCGCGGGCGACGCCACCATGATGAGAATCCATTGGCGCGGCGTTGCGGTATGAATGATGTCGATGGTCCTTTGCACCGAGAAAAACCGCGTCCACACGCCCTCGGGCGCCGCGACCCTCATAGGCGCCCACTTGCGCGAATCCGCCGCAATCTCGTCGTTGACGATTAGGACGAGGTTGGAACCCATAGCCTCGTTCCACAGCTCGACGTCTTGCCCGTAAATAAACCGGTCATCGATACGCGTGAGAAGGATCTTGGGTTGAGCCATGGCAGTCCCATTCTGTTTGAGACTCGTAAGAGCGAGACATCACGTCTCCAATATTAGTGCATTTAAAGTGAGAAAAGCCGTCAGAACACTTGCACGGATGTGCGATGTCCCGTATCATAGACAGCCGTTGATGCCTCAGTTGCGTCACCACATGGCCGCCAGCGTAGCTCAGTTGGTAGAGCACCGCTCTCGTAAAGCGGGGGTCACCGGTTCGAGCCCGGTCGCTGGCTCCATTGCACAAGATAGCCGCCTTCGGGCGGCTTTTTTGTTGCCGATTCGCCCACTCGGTGGACTTCGGATTTAATGCTTAGGGGGCGGGGATTTACCAAAGTGAAATTTTAATGAAAAGAAACCCAGCTGCAACAATTGCCATGGTGAGGGCTCGAATTGGCCATATAGATTAAAAATAGCCACGATACCTTCTCTTTTGCTGGAACGATATATCTATACAAGGTTGTGAGCGGAAAACAAAAATACGTCGATTGCTATCCGACAAACGGGTCTGGAATTGCATTCACCGGCATTTCGGGGCAGATTGATACACATGTACGAAAGGGAACCTATGTGGTGCGTTGGGTTGGAGCTGCTGCAGGCCCGATATGGATTGCGGTCTTGCGCCCCGATGTCCAAATAGGTTTCTCTCTAGACGGGAAGTTGCTCATGGACGTCATCTATGACGGAGATGACTGGGTCGATCATTATACTTGGCGCCTGGTCGGCTCGAACGACAATGGGGATGTGGTGTTTGATGGACTATGTCCAAAGCATCTCCATCCTTTTGTCTCGTCGTTAATTGAGAGTTCCGCTCGTGTTGCCCCCTACAGCTCGGCATCGCTTCATGATACGGACGTTTTGAAGACCATAAGGGAATCAATTGACGATGGCACGATGAGCGGCCCGCTGTTTTCTCGGCTTGTGGGGCTAGATGAGATTGGCTCGAAACAACTGCTTGCGGGCGAAAAAGTGGAACTCACTTATCGGTCGATGATTTCAATCCTGCGGCTAGCCGATGTTCTTCGCAAATAAATGAGGCTTCCCTATTCAAAAACAGAAAACCCCGCTAAACGTGATTCCCCTAGGGAAACACGTTTAGCGGGGTCCTAGCGTGATTTCCCTAGGGGAATCACGCCATCAGACGAATAGCTCTGCCAGGCAGTTCGCTACTCCTCCCAGTAAGCGTCTGCAAGCAGCTTAAAGCAGATCTTCTTGACCGGCTGCGCGCCATCGCCCGGGAACTCGAGCGTGGGCATGTGAGGCTCGCCGGCAACGAACAGCGCGAACTTGTCGTCGGCAAGATCGCCGGCAATCGAGGCGTCTGAATCGACCAGGTCGTAGTCGTCCTTCTCGTCAAACTCCTGGACCAGCGTCAGGCTGCCCGTGGCAACCTTAAAGGCCTCGCGACCCTCAATGTCGATCTGCAGGTCGTGATAGCGCTGATGCGTCTCGTAGTGAGCCTCTGCCTCGGGACGCGTCGTGGGAACCATGACGTTCGCAAAGACCTTGTTGCCCAGAATCGGATGGCTGCCGACCTCGAGCTGCGCCGGGTCGTTCTCCTCGAGCCAGTCGATCAACACGTCGAGGCCCTTGAGCATTCCGCGGTACTCCTCGATATCGCCCAATGCACCGTAAATCATCTAAATCCCCTCTCGGATCGCTTCTTTGGCGGCTACTCGGCAAACGCGTTACCGACGCTGTTGCCACCCACATACGTCTCGACCAGGGTAAGGTCGGGATTGAACACGACAACGTCGGCGTCGCGCCCCGACATAATGCTATCGCACTTGTCGTCGACATGAGCTAGCAATCGATGCCGGGGCCGACGCCCAAGCCCTTACAGCTCGGTCACGACAACGCCGTTGTAGACCTCGTCC
>CABRFW010000261.1 GCA_902470265.1 uncultured Collinsella sp. | reverse complement strand
CCTTGTTGACCAGCTTTGCAGCCTTGGAGAGGCCCTTTGCCAGCGAACCGGATGCGTCGGTCAGGCCAGCAACAGCACTATCCAGATCGTTCGAAATACCGTTCAGCGAATCCAAAACGCCCGAGATGGTCTTCTTGAGCTCCTTTGCCTTGGCCGAAAACGTAGAGTCGTAGTCAGTCTTGGCACCCGAGATACCAGCCTTGGCATCCGCGATTGCCTGATCGACCTCGGCACGCGACTTATTAACCTCTGCCATGCTGTCAGAGAGAGACTTCGCGGTGGCCGTCAAGTCCTTGGCGTTGTTGCGATACTCCACAGCAATCCTGCTCAGCGATGTTGCCACAGACTTGAGGCTGTCCTGGAGTTTTTCGTCAGTCACCTGATCGGCAAAGCTGCGGAGCTGGTCGGCCGTGGCGTCGATATCGTCGGCACGCGTGTTGAGCGCCGCCGCGGCATCGTTGAGCTGGGACACTGTAAGGTCGACATGTTGATTCGCGGCATCAAATGCCTTCGCAAGCTCGGCGGACACGTTGTCAAACGAGCCCGCGCTTCCGTCAATCGCGGCATTGATGGCGTCGTTGGCGTCCTTCAGCGCTTCCTTGGAATCGCTAATACCGCTCTTGACATGCTCCATCAGCTGCTTCGTTGACTCATCGACCGTGCCCGTCTGCTTGAGCATGCCGCTCGCCGACGTCAGCGAATCGGACGTGGAGCTCAAAATGCCCGCCAGCGACGAAGCATTTGCCCGAACGTCTCGCAGGTCCTCAATCGAATCGCCGAGCGTCGAGGACAGGTTGGCGATAAAGTTACCCACCTGGTCGGTGCTCATGTAATCGAGCAGGCTGGACACCGTCTTAAGACCGATCGTCGTAATGGTCTCGGTAAAAGTTTTGTTAACCTGGCTCTGGACGGCGCTCGAACCCTTCTCGGTCACGATCTGCGCAATGGCGTTGGCCTTCTGATTCTCGTAGAACTCGATATCGGCATGCTTCACGTCGGTCGAGAAAAGCGTCATCATGTCAGCGCTAAACGTTTTGGGGATAACGACGGCAGCATAGTACGCGCCCGACTTAACGCCCTCGATAGCCTTTTCGCGATTGTTGAGCACAACCCAATCGAAGCTCTCGTTGCCGCGTAGGGTGGCGGTCACGTTTTCGCCCACGTTAACCTCGACGGGGATCAAATCGCTCTCGTAACCCTCATCGGTGTTGACCACGGCGATCTTAAGATTGCCGGTATTGCCGTAGGGATCCCAGCTTCCGGCGATGTTAAACCACGCGTACAGGCACGGCACGATGATCAGGCCCATCACGACGACCATACCGATCACGGAGCGAGACACGTTTTGGACATCGCGCTTAAACAGGTGCAGGATGTTTTTCATTTATGCCTCACCTCCTTTAGAGTGCTTGCCAAGCGGGATGGTGTCCCCGTCGTTTCCGCTTACGTTGTCAACGTCGTCGACATCTTGAGCCTTACGATGCGCACCGATATGCGGCAGACGGCTCGTGGGCTGTTCGCTGTCCTTGGTGCCCCGCTCGCTGGCGTTGAGACCAAACATGCGACGGGCAGCAGGGATGGCAGCCGTGTGCTCGCGCATCTCGCGGCGAAGGTCCTCGTCCGAAAGCGCCGAGATACGCATCTGGGTATTGAGGCTCGCACGGATGTACTCGATGTTGATGAGCCAGCCACAGATGGCGATAACCGAAATGATCCAGATAACGAGCAGGATGATCTTGCCGTTATTGTCGATATCGAGCACCGTCGAGAGCACAAAGAGCAGGACCTGCACGCCTACCACGGCGGCAAAACCGCCCTTGATGTAGTACGGGTAGCGATGCTCAAACGCCACGGCATGATCGAGCAGCTCGCGACGGTACGAATCCGAATCGAGCATGACGCGCATGGCCGTGCGCAGCGAATAGCGCTGGCGCGGCAGGTCGTTGGATTCGCAGATCATGAGGCCCGTCGTAGAAAGCTGCTTATCAAAGAGCAGATTGAGGTTGAGCAGCAACGGGCGCAGCTGCAGACCGATAAAGAGCGCGATGATAAGGAACACGCCCAGGATGCACAGGTTGAACAGGTAGTTGAACGAATACATGCCACCGACGGTCTCGCGCAGCAGGTTGATGCCATAGGTGAAGGGCAGCAGCGGATGCAGCCATTGGAAGAAGCCGGGCATCATCTCGATGGGATACATGCCCGACGAGCCGGGGATCTGCACAATGACGAGGATGACGCCAATGGCTTTACCGATATGCTTAAAGGTGGTGGACAGCGCATAGATGATGTTGACGTAAGTGAACGAGATGGCGATGCCGCCCAGCACAAAGAGCAGCGGATTGACGCACTGAACGCCAATGACCAGGTCGCCCACCGTAACGATAATGGCCTGGAACGCGCCCAGGATCACCAGCAGCAGCCA
>CABRFW010000260.1 GCA_902470265.1 uncultured Collinsella sp. | reverse complement strand
TCGTCGCCGGCGGTCTTTTTGATGATGGCGTCGATGGAGAAATTCTTGTAGAGCGTGACGCCGCCGACGTCGCCGGCTGCATCCTCGGCGGCCTTGAGTTGATCGTCGGTAACCTCGAAGGAGGTGGTCACGCGGCCGTCCTCAATCGTGTACGCATCGCGCATGTCGTCGATAAGGCAGCCGATGGAATGCGCTGCGAGCAAAAAGCCCGAGGTGAGGGCGATGCTTCCGCACATAAGAAGAAAGATGCCCAGGTACTTGCCGATATTGCGGCGCAGCTCGCGCGGGAGACGTTTTGCGAGAGGCGTCATGGCGCCGCCTACCAATCGAGCTCGGCGGCCGCGACGGGCGACTCGTTGAGCTCATCCTCGACGATGCGTCCGTCGCGCAGGCGCAGCACGCGGTTGGCCATGCGGGCGATGGCGGCGTTGTGCGTGACGATGATGATGGTGCAGCCGTAGGTGCGGTTGACATCCTCCATGAGCTGCAAGATTTCCTTGGACGTCTTATAGTCGAGCGCACCGGTGGGCTCGTCGCACAGCAGCAGGCCCGGGTTTTTGACGAGCGCACGGCCGATGGCGCAGCGCTGCTGCTGGCCGCCCGAAACCTGGCGCGGGAACTTGTTGCGGTGCTCGTAGAGACCCAGCGAACGCAGCAGGTCGTCGATGTTGAGCGGCTTTTTGGACAGGTGTGCCGTGACCTCGATGTTTTCCTTGATGGTGAGATCGGGCACCAGGTTGTAGAACTGGAAGACAAAGCCCAGCTCACGGCGGCGATACTCGCCCAGGTCGGTAGGTTTGAGCACCGTGAGGTCGCAGCCGTCCACCAAAATAGAGCCAGCGTCGGCATCCTCCAGGCCGCCGATCAGGTTAAGAAACGTCGACTTGCCCGAGCCCGAGGGCCCCAGCATGACGCAGATCTCGCCTCGGTTGATGGACGTGTCGATGCCATCGAGTACCGTCAGGCGCGCATCACCGTCGCCGTAGTGCTTTTTGAGATCCTTAACCTGGACGTAGGCTTCCTGCGTTGCCATGGTATCCCCCATTGTTAGCCTAGTACTACTTTATGAACGTAATAGTAAACCTTGGCGAACTATTTTGGGGCGAGAGTGGGGATTTGTTTCAGACTAGTCATTGGGGACGTTCTTAAATGACCAGTCACAAGGGACGCTCTTTCGCCACCCGGCAGTTGGGGACGCTCCTTATCTGCCCCCGATGGCTAGTCATTTAAGTCTGTCCCCAATGAATACTTTTGGTCGTTTAAGTCTGTCCCCAATGAGTAGGTGTCTAGGCGTGGGATTTGTTGTGGGCGAGGGCTAGGCCTACGGCGGCGATGGCCGCGGCAAAGAGCACTGTGACGCCCAGATCGCAAGCGATGTCGCCCAGCACGGTGGACGTCAGGTCCGCGGCGAGCGCCTTGCCAATCGCGTCGTTCACCCAATACGTCGGCACAAAATGCGCCGCGGTCTGCACGGCTGGGCCCATCAGCGACAGCGGCATCCAGGCGCCGCCCAAAAACGTCATGAGCATGCCGAGCAGGTTGCCCACACCGTTGAGCAGCTCCTCACGCGCACCCAGGCTCGAAAGGGCAAAGCCAACGGCCAGAGGCGTGCACGCCAGGGCAAACGTCGCCGCCAGCGCCAGGCACACACGACCCACGCCGACCTCGGCAACCGCGCCGGCAAAGCCCACGACGCCCATCATGCTCGACACAAACCAGATGCAGACGGTGATCACAGTGGCGGCCGCAAACACGGCGAGCGAACGCCGGCGCTCGGAGATTGGGCCGGCATCCATACGACGCACGCGCTCGGGCTCGTTCATGCCCGAGAACACCAGCCCCACCGATACGATGACCGACGAGATAATCGCGTACGCGCCAAAGTTGAAATACGACTTGAGCATGGCGGCGGCAGTCGAACCAACCTTGACCTGCTCAATCTGGACCTCGGCGCGCTTGGCGGCGGCATGCTCGGCGGCCTTGGCGACGCTACCATTAGAGGCGGCGGGCTCTAGGGCCGCTGCAGCGCCCGCGAGCGAAATCCAGCGCGAGGCCTCAGCAGACGAAAGCGCCGCCGCCATGGTGCCGGCACCGTAGGTCACATCGAGCTTGGGCAGGGCCTCCCCCGCGCGGGCGGCCGCGACCAGGTCGTTCTCAAACCCCTCCGGGATAAAGAACACGCAGTCGGCGCTACCCTTGGCGCTGTTGCTCTTGGAGAGCGCGTCCGCAAGATCGTAGGTATCGTCGCCGACGCCCGTGACCAACTCAAAGCGCGACCCCAGGTGCTTGGTGAGCGCATGCGAAAGGTCGCTGTCGTCGCGGTCGACCACGATCACGTTGGCATCGTAGGGCTCGTACTCGGTGAGCTGCGACGAGTTCCAGCTCACCGATGCCGCTATGAATACGCCCATGAGCGAGATGAACACCGTATAGATGAGCAGGTAGAACGGGT
>CABRFW010000259.1 GCA_902470265.1 uncultured Collinsella sp. | reverse complement strand
TGGAGAGAGCGCTCCCGCAAACTGCCTCTTGACAACTTATAGGAGCGTCGGTTTTATGTTTCGCTATGCGGGCTGTGCTTGGCTATTGCAAAAAAGTCTACTCACTTAGGCTTGAGGGCCGTTCGCTAGCGCCTATTTGCGCTTGTTTGCCGACGCCGCGACCATCAGAAGCCCCTAGGACTCTTGCGGCAGGCGCTTCTTGCCCTTGCGGGCACGGGTTCTAAAGTTCTCGACGGCCTCTTCCATGCCCAGAGGCACATAGGCGAGCTCATCGAGGTTTTCGGGCAGGTAGCAGGCAAGGCTTTGCTCCTGCGCGCGGCCCGCCGCGAGCTGTTCATCGCTGGGCTGCGCGCCGGGTGTGGCGCAAATACCATATACAGCGGCACCCATCTCGCGCGTGCGGCATTCATATTCGGTCTCGGGGTGCTCGGGATGGTCGCGGCGGACGTCGTCGCTTACCCAAAGCGTATCGTAGCCGGCCGCGGCAAACTGTCCCAGGGCGTAATCGCGCAACGGCTTGCTATCGGTGCGCAGTGTGACGGTAGCGCCGGCTGAAAAGAGCGGGCGGTAGAGCATCAGATGGTCGACATGGACGAGTCGTTTTTTAGCGTACTTGGCCTTGGGCTGCGGCGTGGGAAAGTTAATGGTGATGGCATCGAGCTCGCCTGCGGCAAACAGCTGTGGCAGCGATGCGGCGCCTCGGGGCAGGACGAGTGCGTTGGATAGCCCCTGTTCGCAGATTTTCTGTGCGGCATAGGCGATGCAGATGGGCTCCTGGTCCATGCCGATAAAGAGGGTGTTTGGCTCGTGGCCCGCGCGTTCTACAAGGTACGTTCCCTTGCCACAGCCAAGATCCAGGTGAAGGTGCTCGAAGGGCTTGCTGCCTGCGGGCGCACAGGCCTTGCGCCAATCTCCGGCATAAGCCTCGGGGTTTGTCTCAATCGCATCGGCGTAGCGTTCCAGGCGCTCCTCGAGCACAAAGTTCTTAGGCGTGCGAACGTGGACGGCTCCCATGAGGCTCCTTGGTCATAAGTGTGGAACGCATAGCTGCACGTTCCGTCAATGGGGTTGAAAAAGGGTGGGCATAGATTGCCCGAAAGATGCGGTGCGGCTCGGCGGCGAGTCGTCGATGCCTACAGGCGCTTGAGAATCACATAGCGGTTGAGCTCGCCGCTACGACCGTCGGCATGGAAGCGCTCAAGCTCACGCACGGGGACCTCGCCGCTCTTGTAGAACGTACGGACGCCGCGCACCAGGTCGGTGATCTGCTGATCGTCAAAGTGATGGCAATAGCGGTAGGCGTGGCGGTCGTTTTGCCAGCCAATGAGGTGGTCGCCGGCTTCAAACTGGGCGGAATCGTAACCCTCAAACGGCGGGGTGAGCTCGGCGCGGGCTTCGGCGCGAACAGCCTTGCGCGCCATGCGCTCGTCGTTCATAAACTCCCAAAAGCTGATGGCGATGATGCCGCCCGGGCGCGTCTGGCGCACCAGAGCGTCGAGCACGCGTACACGGTACTCGCACGACGGCACATGGTGCATAAAGCCAAAGCAGACCGAGATGTCGGCGAGCGGGGCGTCGAAAAGCACGTCGGGCGTCTCGGCGGGGTTGAGCTTCATAAGGGCGTCGAGCACATCGAGCTCCTGGAAGTGCAGGTTGGGAATGCGCAGGGCGTGGCCGTGTGCATCGATAGCCAGGTCTTGGCACGAGTCGACGCCATAGAACTCAAACGGACAGCTGACATCTGCCGAGGGATTTGCGCCGTCGACGCCCTTGGCGGCAAGTGCGCCGCCGGCGGCAAAGTTCTCGAATCGCATATTGCCGCAGGCAAGATCGAAGACACGGACGGGATGCTCGATCGTGGCGACGTCGAGCTGCCCGAGCGCGATATCCATGGTGCGCACCCAGCCGGGCCACGGGGCCTGGCGCGTATCGGAGAAGGAGGCGGAGTGCTCGCGATAGAACGTGTTGTTGAGCTGGATGAGCGATGAGGCGAAATCGCGGTTCACGGCGCGGAACTCCCTCCGTTGGCGGTGCGGAATAAACAGTATGACCATACTACCGTTAACGCCGCAACGGGGACAACTGAGCTAGGCGCCATTGCTTTGTTTGGACACATTTCCGCAGCTCATATGCGCCCGCAACCGCCGGTTGTCAAAAATCTCACTAGAATAGGTGGCATGCTTTTGGCAGTGGCGGATAGATTTTTAACTGTGCAAGGCGCCTTAAGAACAAAAACGGTCCGGCGGCACGGCTGGCATCACATAGGAGGAACCATGAATGTAGAAACTGCACAGCGGCTCGCCGACCTTCGCCGCAGCAAGGGCTTTAGCCAAGAAGGGCTGGCGCGAAAGCTGGGGCTGTCGCGCCAGGCGGTCAGTAAATGGGAGCGCGCGGAGAGCTCGCCCGATACCGAGAACCTGATCTCGCTCGCCAAACTCTATGGCGTGAGCCTGGACGAGC
>CABRFW010000258.1 GCA_902470265.1 uncultured Collinsella sp. | reverse complement strand
TATTCGCAGTCCTCGTGGCGCTCGGGCGCAAAGAATACGGCCGAGGCAAACATGGTGTAGGGCATGGCCGTCTCCTCCCCAAATAAGCTCGCCACGATGTCGGTCTTTCGGTGCGTGTCATAGTAGCGCGCCATACGGACATACACGGCGCACGCCACGTGGCGCAGATCGCGGTGGTGGCTGCGGTCGAGCCGCGAGTTACTTAGGTTGTACGTGGAGAGGGCGTTGATGGCGGCCATGAGTCGCTCCTCGCGCACCTCATCGGGCGGAAGGGGGAGCGTGGGCTCGGAGGTTTTGCGACGCTTAGGGGTCTGGCCGGACGGTGCCGGTGCTGGTACAAGGTCTCGCGCTGCGCGGCGTAGCTCGATAAGGGCGTTATCGAACATGACGGTTTTAGAGTCGCGAAGTAGCTTGGGGTCGAGTCCGTGGAAAACGGCGTAATCCTGCAGCCACACGCGCGCAAACCGGTCGATGCCGGGCTCGAAGGCGCGATAGACATCCCAAAAGGCCTTGATCTTGTTAAAACCTTCGAGCGGATCATCTATGCCAATGCCGCAAATCAGCTCATAGAGATACAGAAAGGCAAAGGATGTAGACGTTTCCTCGACGGTTCCGCGGCGCACTTGGGCACGCCAGGTAAAGTAGCCGCGCAACTGCCGGTCGCTCATGGCATTGTAGGTGGGAAAGTACGACTTAAAGGTGCCGTTGTAGGGACAGTCGTCCTCAAAGTCGGCCATCAGCAAGCCTTGGCGGTAGAAAAGCTCGGCCTCCGATAGCCAGCGGCCCGCGCCGCCCTTGGGGTCATCCTGCCAGCGCGATATCTCGCGCATCTTGCGGTATTGGTCGGGGAGGAAATTCTGCATCTGTCGGCCGGTTTTGAGAATCGGCTCGTCTGCGTAGATTTCGTTTGAGAAGCGGGCGGACTGATGGGTCCGGGCCTCGGCCATAATGCGCTCGATGAGCATCTTGATGTCCTGGTCGGCCACCGCTTCTCCTCTCCTAACGCAGCCTCGGTGACCTCATATCATAGCACAGCATCAAACAGGTGTTCGAGATACTGCTGCGTAGATAGATTTAGAACAGGAGGGCGTAGATGACGGCGATGACGACGGAGGGGAGCATATTGGCCGTGCGGAAGGTCTGAGGACGGATGAGGTTGACGCCGACGCAGAAGATGAGCATGGAGCCTACGAGCGAAAGGCTGTCGAGGGCTGCCGTAGTCATGATGGGGGAGAGTGCGCCGGCAAACAGCGTGATCGTCCCCTGGAACACGGCGACGGGCAGGGCGGAGAAAATGCAGCCGCGGCCAAGCGACGCCGTCATGGTGCAGACGATGATGCAGTCCAGTGCGCCCTTGAGGGCAAGCGTTGACCAGTCACCGAGCAGACCGTCCTGGATCGATCCCACGATAGCCATGGCACCGATGCAGACGGTCAGCGATGTCGAGACAAAAGCGTTGGTGAACTCGTTATCGCCCTCACTGCCAGTCTTGCGCTTGAGCCATTCGCCAAGGTTCTCGATGGCGGACTCCAAGTTGACGGCCTCGCCGATGAGCGAGCCGAGGGCGAACGAGACAATGAGCATGGTGGTACCGGTGGTCGCCAGCGCCTCCCCATCGATAAGGAGCATCTTTTGCATGGTGCCGCCAAGGCCGATAAACAGGACGCACAGCCCCGATGCTTTCATGAGCGTGTCTTGGATGCGCGGTGTAATGAAGCGGCCGCCCGCTAATCCCAAAAGACCGCCCGCAACTAAAAGCACAACGTTGATGATTGTTCCCAAGCCCGGCATGAGCCCTCCTGTATTGATGCCAACGTGGCAATCGTAGCAGAACGAAATGCGAGGCACATCGCGACTCATCTAATACGTTATATAAGTGGTGTTAGGAATGATGCGCAGCATTTAGCCTCAGATGGTTGTCGGGACATAGGGATAGTAGTCAAAGCGCAGTGTCATAAGCCGCTGCGGGGATTCAATAGCCGCGGCGATGATATTGGCATCGCGGGCACGATCAAACCCTTCGAGTTCGATCTGATACGAGACGTCTTGCATAATGTCCAGACGTCGCCAGGCTAGGAGTGTGTCACCATCGAATTCCAAGGTCTTGCCTCCGTCTGGAGCAACGGCGTATAGACGCAGCTTGGCGGTGGTTGCAGGGTCGACAACCGTGACCTTTTTAATTTCGTTTCGAGTATTCTTGGCGCCCAACAAGGTGAGCAGTGTTGGGGCCACGACCTCGCCCGATGGCAAAAAGACGACTTCGATGGATTCGGGAAATGCGATGATGGCCGACTTGCGGACGGGCTGATTGGCGGCGGCAACTTCGATGTTCGCAGCGTCGATGACCTCTGTGTGGTCGAGCGCGGCAAGCACGCAGCAGTTACCTTCATCGATCTCTTGAGGATCAGCAAGCCCCAGACTGTCCGCGAGTTCGGGATCGTTTGGATCGGTAGCGGGTTCATTCGGTGCTT
>CABRFW010000257.1 GCA_902470265.1 uncultured Collinsella sp. | reverse complement strand
GCATCTCCAAGCGCCGCGAGCAGGCCTCCGAGGCCGTTCGCGCTGCGCGCCCGCGCGTTGACGAGCTCACCCGTTCGCGTGACGAGGCCCGCGCGCAGGCAAGCGATCTGGGCTTGCAGATTTCCGAGGCCAACGACGAACTCGACCGCGTTCGCCGTGACGATTCCGAGGCTGCCGGCAAGCTCGCCGACGCCAAGGTTCGCCTAGCCCAGACGAGCGAACGCCTGCGTTCGCTGAAGGGCCGCGTGCCCGACCTTGAGCATCGTCTTGAGGGCATCGACCGTCGTATCCGCGGAACACGGCAGGCCTCGCGCTCGCTCGAGCTGCTGCGCCTGCGCGTCGATCCCATGCACGAACGCTATTCTGCCCTGTTGGAACGCGCGTCGGATTGGGCAGCGCGCCTGCGTGACCAGGCCTCTCTGGAGGAGGCGGACTCCGCTTCGCTCAAGAAGACCATCGAGGATGCCAAGGCAGAGGTTGCCCGCGCTAAGGAGCGAGTCGATACCGCCTCCGCCACGCAAAACGAGTTCAAGGTCGCGCGTGGCAAGCTCGGGGTGCAGGTCGAGGCTGCCATCAAGGCCATTACCGCCGATGGCACGACGGTGCTCGAGGAAGCGCTCATGCTTCCTGCTCCTACCGACCGCGATGCCGCCGAGCGCGAACTCAACCAGCTTGTGCGCCAGATCAACAACCTTGGTCCCGTTAACCAAGTTGCCATGGAGGAGTACGAGCAGCTCAAGCGCCGCGCCGACTACATCGAGGAGCAGCTGGCCGATCTGGAGAGCGCGCGCAAGGCGCTCACCAAGATCACGGTGGCCATTGATCGCAAGATGCGCAAGGCGTTCCTGGTGACGTTTGAGAAGGTCGACGCGAACTTCCGCGAGATCTTCGCTATGCTCTTCCCGGGCGGCCAGGCTCATCTGGAGATGACCGATCCCGAGCATCCTGCCGAGACGGGTATCGAGGTCGTGGCGCAGCCGCGCGGCAAGCGCATCACCAAGATGATGCTCATGTCGGGCGGCGAGAAGAGTCTGACGGCGCTCGCCTTGCTCTTTGCCGTGTATCGTACGCGCACGGTGCCGTTCTATGTGCTGGACGAGGTCGAGGCGGCGCTCGATGACGCCAACCTGTCCAAGCTCATCGGCGCGCTCGATGTGTTGCGTTCCGATACGCAGCTCTTGGTTATCTCGCATCAGCGCCGTACTATGGAGGACGCTGACGTCCTCTATGGCGTCTCGATGCAAGCCGACGGCGTCAGTCGCGTCGTCTCGCAAAAACTCGATCGCGAAACCGGAAAGGTCGTGAATGCATAATGGGATTCTTCGATGCTCTCTCGCGCGGACTTGAGCGAAGCCGCGAGGCCCTCAACGAGGTCTTCTACTTTGGCGGTGAGGTCGACGAGGATTTTTGGGAGGACCTGGAGGACACCCTCGTCATGGGTGACATGGGCGCCGAGATCGCCATTCAGGTCTCCGATGACCTGCGCGATGCCGCGGCCAAGAAGAACCTCAAGACCGCTCCACAGCTTCGCCGTGCCCTGGCCGAGCAGCTTGAGCAGCACTTTGTGCCCATCGAGCGCGATCCGTTCTCCGATACGCCGAGCTGCGTGCTGTTTGTGGGCATTAACGGTGCCGGCAAGACCACGACGGTCGGTAAGATCGCGAGCGCCATGGCCGCCCGCGGCAAGAACGTCGTGATCGGTTCGGCCGATACCTTCCGCGCTGCCGCTATCGAGCAGCTCGATGTGTGGGGCCAGCGCGCTGGCGTCCCCGTCATCAAGCGCGACCGCGGCTCCGACCCGGCAAGTGTTTGCTACGACGTGCTCGACGAGGCCGACAAGCGCGGCAGCGACCTGGTGCTCATCGATACCGCCGGTCGTCTGCACACGAGCCCCGAGCTCATGCGCGAGCTTGCCAAGGTGGTCAATGTGACCCGCAAGCGCGCCGCCAATATGGCCGCCGGCCCCATGCCCGTCTATGTCGTGCTCGTGATCGATGCCGCAACGGGCCAAAACGGCCTCAACCAGGCGCTCGAGTTTAACGAGGCGCTTGGCCTGGACGGTATTATCATGACAAAGCTCGACGGCACGGCAAAGGGCGGTATCGCCATGGCCGTGGCCGAGAAGCTCAAGCTTCCCATCCTGCGCATCGGCGTGGGCGAGCAGGTCGATGACCTGCAGGAGTTCAATGCCAAAGATTTCTGCCGCGCCCTGGTGGGCGAGTCCAATTAAGGAGTGACTAGTGTTTGATTCTCTGAGCGATCGCCTCAACGACACATTTGACCGCCTGCGCGGCAAGGGCAAGCTGACCGAGGCCGATATCACCTCGGCCATGCGCGATATCCGTATGGCGCTGCTCGAGGCCGACGTCAACTTCAAGGTCGTCAAGGAGTTTGTCGCTAAGACCAAGGAGCGCTGCATGACCGCCGAGGTCATGGAGTCGCTGTCGCCGGCGCAAAACGTCGTCAAGATCGTGCTCGACGAGCT
>CABRFW010000256.1 GCA_902470265.1 uncultured Collinsella sp. | reverse complement strand
TGTTTTGAGAAGTTCGCGGAGCCCACTTCTCAAAACAAGGCAGGCACCCCGGCCCTCGTCCGTGAACTCTTCCGCTGGGCGAGCTATAGACGCCGCGCACCGATGCGGTAAAGCGGTGGCTTGAAATTGGTGCTATATTCGGCTTGAGTTGTTTAATGCTAGTACGGGAGGCTGATATGGGGCTGTTCAAGAAGAAAAACCCGCAGGATGCCTTTGATCCCGATGTGTTTACCATCACGGATACGATTTTGGACCCACCGCGGTTTACGTTTTTGCCGGCTATCTACCAGGATGCCACGCGCCGCAAGTGGGCCGTGCATCAGCGCGGCGGCGAGCCGAAGATTTTTGACTATGCGGATGTGCTGCAGTGCGAGATTGCCGAGACCGGAAATCCCGAGGATGTGCCGGAGCTCAGCAAACGCGAACTGGCTCAGCAGATTTTGATTAATCCAGCTCAGGCTACCAAAAACAACGCTGCCAAGCGTAATATGTGCCTTGGTATGGGTGTCATCGTTGCCGTGCAAACCGGCAAGGATGAGATTTCGAAGCTTGAGATTCCGGTGACCGCGGGCGAAGTCAAGCGAGACTCCGGCCTATATCGGTCGTATCGGAACGTTGCGGAGCAGATCAAAGAAGCCTTCGACGCCATGAGGCGTCCGGAGCAATGATTCCTGCAGCATCAAACGGTTGAGGAGTCTTGCCCATGTCGAGTGAACCATATGCGATTCCGCCCAAAGATCGCGCCTTTGAGGGCATTCTTTGGTATATCAAACATTATGACCTGCAGAGTGGCGACCGGCTGCCCGCCGAGCGTGTGCTCTGTGAAGAGCTGGGCGTGTCGCGCACGGCGTTGCGTGCTGCGATCACGCGCCTTATTTCGTGCGGAACTTTGGAAAGCCGCCGCGGTTCGGGCACCTATGTGTGTCCTCCCAAACCGCTGAACATCTTTCAGGAAACATGGAACTATACGCAGGCGGTGGAGAGGGTTGGCTCAAAGTCGACCGCGCGCCTGGTTTGGTCCAAGGTCGTGTATGCCGATATCGATCTTGCCCAAAAAACCCAGATCGACCTGGGCATGCCGCTCTTCTGCATTCGGCGCGTGCGTGTGGTCAACGGTTCCCCGGCATCGATCGAGACGGCTCACGTCAATCTGTCTTTGTGCCCCTCGCTTCCCGATCACGATTTTGAGCAGGAAAGCCTCTACGACGTTTTGCTCAAAGAGGGGAATGTCCATGTGGCGCACGGCAAGGAGCATATTTCCATCAGCCGTCTGAACGCCGACGAGGCCAAGTTGCTGGGTGCTCAGGAGGGCACGCCGGTGTTTTACAAGGCTTCGCACGAGCGTGACGAGAACGATGGCTTTGTCGAGTATTGCAAGTCCGTGATTCTGCCGACCAAGTATCGTTTTGCCGATAACGGCGAGGCAGACGGCGTTGCGACGAAGGTGGGTGTCGAATGGCTGATGCAGTAGAAGACTTGCCGGTTTACAAACAAATTCGCCGCTGCATTGCGGAGCGAATCGAGCGCGGCGACTACCCGACGGGCTCGATGATTCCGTCCGAAAACGAGCTGGCCGAGGAGTTTGGCACGACACGCCTGACAATCCGAAGCGCCATGGACGAGCTGGTCAAAAGTGGCCAGATTCGTCGCGTGCAGGGCAAAGGCGCCTTTGTGGGACACAAGTGGTTTGACGAGCACGAACGCAAGGGCGGCTTCCGCCAGTCGGTTTTGGCATCGGGCGCGACGCCGTCGGTGCGCATCCTGGCGCGCTCCAAACGCTACGCCGGCCCGTATTATGCCGACTTGTTTGGCATCGCCGAGGACGATCTGCTTTACTCGGTGCGCCGCCTCAACTGCATCGATGGTGAGCCCGTATCGATCGAGATGACACTGATTCCGTGCCTGCTGTTTCCGGGCATCGAAGACGTGGACATTTCGGTCTTCAGCCTGTTCGAGACCTACGATATGTTGGGACGCAAGCCAGATCAGTCGGTAGAGAAACTCGATATCGAGGCGCTGGGCGCACGCGATGCGAGTTTGCTCAATCTTGAGCCGGGCGATCTGGCGCTCGTGCTGGAAGGCCTGACCTATGACTCGAGTGGGCAGGCAATCGAGCATGCCAAGTCTTTTACCCGCGGCGACGCCGGCGGATATACCTACAACTATTAGCGTCTAGAGCGTCCCTGCGCATGGCGGGGGCGCTCGTTTTTACGGATATATGTCGCTTGACCGATGAGCGGCAAAAACTGACCGTCTACCGAGAGGGGAGGATGAAATCATAAAATCGGTATTAAAAACGGCTAACCTGTAATCGTTCACTGGTATTAAGAACCTTTGAATTGTTGAGCTTGGGGCCAAGATGTCCACAAGGTTAAGCGGTGCGACGGGGCGGCAAGCCCGTTCATTCCGTGCGACAATTCAAACTGCTCGTGAAAGGAGCGGGAATGAAGGAGACCGAGAAGATCGAGATCATGCACTTCGACCAGGAGGGCTACCTCG
>CABRFW010000255.1 GCA_902470265.1 uncultured Collinsella sp. | reverse complement strand
TCTGTGCCGCCGTGCCCGAGTTGGCAGCGGGTCGCGGGTTTGATCAGCGAAGTGTCTACCATGCGTTTAACGTCTACGAGCATATCGCCCGTGTGCTGACGGTGGCAGGGGAGCTGGCGCTGTGCGACGGCGTCGCGCCATCGTCGAGCCTTATGTGGGCGGCGTTTTTGCACGATGTCTCCAAGCCCGAGTGCTTTACGGTCGATCACGCCGGCAGCGGACACTTCTACGGTCATCCCGAGCTCGGCGCCAAGAAAGCGCGCATCATTATGGATCGCCTGGCTCTCTCGCACGACCTGGTGCGCGACGTGTGCCTGCTCATCAAATATCACGATAAGCCGCTGCGCCCCGAGCGCTCCTGCCTGCTCAATATGATGCGCGCGCTTTCGGGTGAGGGCGTCGACACGGCCCGCCTGATTGACGAGCTCATGGACCTTAAGCGTGCCGACACACTTGGCAAGGCCCCGTCGTGCTTCTATTACGTTGAGACGATTGAGGAGATGCGCGCGATGGCGCACGAGCTGCTGAGGGCGGGGGAGCCCTATACGCTCAAGATGCTCGCCATCAACGGCGGCGACCTGATTCGTGCTGGAGTCAAGCCCGGGCCGGAACTGGGGCAGCTTCTCAACTCCGCCCTCGACGCCGTGATCGAAGACAACATTCCCAACGATCGCGAAGCTCTTTTGGTCCATCTTAACTTGAATTAGCTACCTAGTTTACCTGCGTGTTCCATAACCTGCCGACAATTTTTCGGCAATTTGGAATTTCTTCTTGCGCTGACGTTTTTTGTCCCGTAATATATTTCCTCGCAGCACGGCAGTGCAGATGTCATGTGGCCCGTTCGTCTAGCGGTTTAGGACGCCGCCCTCTCAAGGCGGAGATCACCAGTTCGAATCTGGTACGGGCTACCACTTCTTTTCTGCTGAGGCTTATGGCCCGTTCGTCTAGCGGTTTAGGACGCCGCCCTCTCAAGGCGGAGATCACCAGTTCGAATCTGGTACGGGCTACCACGCATCTGATACCCGGACTTCCTATGGAAGGCCGGGTTTTTTATTTTCAAACAACCGTCTGCAATTCCCGTTTGAACCAGAGCTTTGCGTTCTGCCTATGGCCCTTACGGGTACAATATCCAAGATATTTTGACTGTTAGAAGGAGTCTCATGACGGAGTCCTCTCAGCATACGTCTAAGCCCCAGGTCGAGGTTGAGGCCTCGGGCGGCGATGACAATAAGAGCGCACGCCGCGGCGCCATCTTTATCGGCGTCGTGCTGGTAGGTTATATCGTCTATCTGGTGGTAACCGGGCAGATGGGGCAGTTTTGGGCCGCTATGTCGAGCGTCCAGGCGTCATGGCTCGTTGTCGCGTGTCTTTGCATGTTCATGTACCTGTTCTTTGGCATTGTGGCCTATGCGATCGCCGTCTGGCTCGATCCCAATTCGCCCGTCGGCATCCGCGACCTGATCTCGGTCGAGGCGAGTGGCATCTTCTTTGGCAACCTGACGCCCATGATGATGGGCTCCACCCCGGCTCAGATCTATCGCCTGACCAAGGCCGGCCAAAACGTGGGCGAGGCCGGCGCCACGCAATTCACGCGTTTTATCGTGTACCAGTTTGGCCTGGTCGCCTGGGGCGCTATCCTGCTGCTCGCCCGTATGCCGTTTTTTGCCGAACGCTACGGCGACATGACGCTGCTGTGCGTCTTTAGCTTTGGTGGACACTGCTGCATCTTGCTTGGCATCTTCGCCGTCGCGCTCATGCCTAAGACCGTCACGCGCGTCGCCCATTGCATCATCAATTGGCTTGAGCGCATTGGTGTCTCGGCCACTAAGATCGAGAGTTGGCGCACGTTTGTCGATGGCGAGATCTACTCCTTCTCCGAGAAGTTCAAGCTTTCGGCCGGACATTTTTCTTCCATGCTGCTCACCGTGTTTATCACCATGCTGCAGCTCGCGTTTTTCTATCTGGTTCCGTATTTCCTGATGCTTGCCTTTGGCCACCACGAGGTCGACTTTTTCTCGGTCATGGCCGCGAGCGCCTTTGTCCAGCTGTTAAGCTCTGCGGTTCCCTTGCCCGGTGGAACTGGTGGCGCTGAGGGCGGCTTTGCATTGTTCTTGGGTCATTTCTTCGGTTCGGCTTCGACCGCCGGCTATCTGCTGTGGCGTCTCATTACGTTTATTGCGCCGACCATTTTGGCTGCGCCCCTGCTGGGACTTAAGAGCGCCCACAACGAGAGCATCCATGCGCGCTGGGATCGCGTGATGCGCAAGCTCGGCCGCACGCCTCAGACGCCCTCTGCGCCCACTAAGCCTCACCCCGCGAATGCTGTTACTGTTGATCCCAAGAAGCAGGCTCAGAAGGCTTCTGGGACCGCTAAGCCGGCTCATAAAGCCTATGTGCGCCAGACAGGCGATGGTATTCGCGTATCTCCGTCGGTACTCAATAAGAAGAAGCACCCTAAGTCGCAGTAGGACAGTCGTGCGTTCTTCATGGTGCGGGGCATATTTGCGCTGTATGGGGGATAATCCTC
>CABRFW010000254.1 GCA_902470265.1 uncultured Collinsella sp. | reverse complement strand
CAGGGCTCGCTCGCGCTGGGCTACACCCGCTGGCAGACCATCTGGCACGTGGTGCTCAAGTCCGCCATGCCGTCGCTCATGACCGCGGTCATCCTTGGCATGACCCGCGCCTTTGGCGAAACGCTCGCCGTGCGCATGGTTATCGGCGGCATCGAGGCCATGCCGACGTCGCTGCTGTCGCCGGCTTCGACCATCACCACCACGCTCACCACGTCCATGGCAGTCTATGCCGAGGGCTCGGCCCAAGACGATGTTCTGTGGGCGCTCGGCCTGCTGCTGATGGGCATGAGTCTCATCTTCATCCTGATCATCCACCTTATCGGCCGCAAGGGGGCGAAGGCTCGTGGCTAGCACGCGTATCCACATCGACGAGGCGAGGCTCGGGCGTGTCCAAAAGCAGGACCGCTTCGCCACGGGCGTGTTGACGGCGATCGTCGCCATCGTCATGCTCATCGTCGTCTCCATGGTGGCCTATATCCTGTTCGAGGGCATCTCGACGCTGTTCCAGCCGGGCTTTCTCACGGAGCCGTCGCGCGCCAACGGAACGCAGGGCGGCGTGCTCTACCAGCTGTTCGACTCGTTCTACCTGCTGCTGATCACCCTGATCATCTCGGTGCCCATCAGCCTGGGTGGCGCGGTCTTTTTGGTTGAGTACGCACCTGACGGACCCGTCCGCGACATTGCCTCCACCGCCATCGAGACGCTGTCCTCGCTGCCTTCCATCGTTGTCGGCATGTTCGGTTTTCTGGTGTTCTCGGTGCAGCTGGGCTGGAAGTACTCCATCATCTCCGGCGCCGTCGCGCTCACCATGTTCAACATCCCCATCCTGGTGCGCGTGATCCAGCAGGCGCTCGAGGACGTGCCGCAGGCCCAGCGCGATGCGTGGCTGGCCATGGGCCTCACCCGCTGGGAGGCCACGCTGCACATCCTGATTCCCGAGGCCATGCCCGCTATCGTGACCGGCATCGTGCTTTCGGCCGGCCGCGTCTTTGGCGAGGCCGCGGCGCTGCTCTTTACCTCGGGCATGAGCTCGCCGGTTCGCCTCAACTTCTTGAGCCTTAACCTGTCGAGCCCTACTTGCGCCTGGAACGTGTTCCGCCCCGGTGAGTCGCTCGCCGTGCATATCTACAAGATCTATGGCGAAGGCAGCCCCGAGGCCCAGCAGATCGTTTGGGGTACCGCGGCACTGCTGATGATTTGCGTGCTGCTGTTTAACGTAATCGCCCGCATTGTGGGCAAGCAACTGGCAAGGAAGATGACGGCCGAATGAGCGAGATGAATGTAACGCCCGCAACCGAAGCGGCATCGTCCGAGACCCAGGACTTCCTGTCGAGCGTGGGGGAGAGCGAGAAGCGCGTGCGCGTGAGCGGCAAGGCCGTGAGCGACGAGGTCGTGCTCTCCACCAAGGACGTCAACGTGTACTATGGCGACCACCATGCACTGCACAATACGTCGCTCGACTTCCACAAGGGCGAGATCACGGCGCTCATTGGGCCTTCGGGCTGCGGTAAGTCGACCTTCTTGCGTAGCCTCAACCTCATGAATCGCGAGATTCGCGGCTGCCGCGTGGAGGGCGAGATCAACTATCGCGGGCGCAACGTGAACACCAAGACCGAAAACACCTACGAGCTGCGCCGTTCCATTGGCATGGTGTTCCAGCAGCCCAACCCGTTCCGCAAGTCCATTCGCGACAACATCACGTTTGCGCCCAAGCGCCACGGCATCACCGACCGTGACGAGCTCGACCGCATGGTCGAGGAGAGCCTGCGCGGCGCGGCGCTGTGGGACGAGGTCAAGGACAAGCTCGACAAGAGCGCCCATGCGCTTTCGGGCGGTCAGCAGCAGCGCCTGTGCATCGCGCGCACGCTGGCGCTCAACCCCGACGTGATCTTGTTCGACGAGCCCTGCTCGGCGCTCGACCCCATCTCGACGCTGGCGATCGAGGACCTCATGTCGTCGATCGTTGCCGACCGCGCCATCGTCATCGTGACGCACAACATGGAGCAGGCGTCGCGTGTGTCCAACCGCACGGCGTTCTTCTACATGGGCGATATGGTCGAGTACGACGAGACTGACGAGATTTTCCAACGGCCCAAGGACAAGCGGCTGAATGATTACCTCACCGGCATGTTCTCCTAGTCCGGGACATGCTTGAGGCCCGCGGTGGCCACGGTCGCCACGGGACTGATTGGAGAGGCGGGTCATCTCTTGTGAGAGATGGCCCGCCTTTTGCTCTGCGACCGAAACGACCACCACAAAGGGGACAGGCGCCTTCGTGGTGGTTTGGGGTGGGGCTCGCTGCTATCATGGACAACGTTGAATTTCTACGAAGGAGCAGGGCATATGGCGATTCTTTTGGGATGCGATTCCGTCAGCCTAGAGTTTCCCACCAAGCATATTTTCGATAGCGTGACGCTCGGCGTGGGCGAGGGCGACCGCATTGGTATTGTCGGCAAAAACGGCGACGGCAAGTCGACGCTGCTGAGCGTGCTCGCCGGCACGCTGGAGCCCGACGACGGCCGCGTGACGCACCG
>CABRFW010000253.1 GCA_902470265.1 uncultured Collinsella sp. | reverse complement strand
CGCGGGTCCCTAGGTTTTCAAAAAAGCGGTCGGCGCGCAGGTGCGCCGACCGCCGATATATGGGGTCTGATGTTTTTGACCGGAGAGGACTACTTACTCGTCGAGGAGATCCTCTGACATGTCGTTGCCGTCGCCTAGGTCGACTGGGGCCTCTTCGGTGTCGGCTGCGGCCTCGGTACCTTCGCCCTCGGGCTTCTCTTTGGCGGCCGTCATGCGGGCTACGGCGCAGATGCGGTCGTTGTCGTCGACGGTCATCATCTTGACGCCCTGGGTGGCGCGGCCGGTCTGGCTGATCTCGTCGGTCTTGACGCGAATGACCGTCGCGCCCTCCGTCACGATGAACAGCTCGTGCTGTGGGCCCACCGTCTTCATGGCCGCAAGGTTACCCTTACGCTCGGTCATTTGGATGGTGTAGACGCCCTGGCCGCCGCGATTCTGCTCCGGGTAGTCCGCGACCGGCGTGCGCTTGCCGTAGCCGCGCTCGGTGATGACGAACAGATCGCCGTTGCCGTTAGTGACTTCCATGCCCAGAACGCTCACGCCGTCCTTCATACCAATACCGCGAACGCCGCTGGTATCGCGGCCGGTGGCGCGCACCTGCTCCTCGGAGAACATGATCGCCTTGCCCGCGGTGGTGGCCAGGATAATCTTGTCGCCCTCGCGCACGCGGCGCACGTTCAGCAGCGCGTCGTCGTCACGCAGGTTGATAGCGATCAGGCCGTCGCGACGGCTGCGGTCATATGCGCTCATCACGGTCTTCTTGACCATGCCGCTCTTGGTGGCAAACATCAGGTACTCGTCGGCTGGGAACTCGCGGCAGCTGATGACGCTCGCGATCTTCTCGCCCTCCTCGAAGGGCAGCAGGTTGACGATCGCGGTACCGCGCGCCTGGCGCGTACCCACCGGCAGCTCGTGCACCTTCAGGCGATAGACCTTGCCCTTGCTCGAGAAGAACAACACGTACTCGTGCGTGGACGCGATGAACATCTCGTCGATGACGTCGTCCTCTTTGAGGTTGACGCCCGACACGCCCTTGCCACCGCGCTTTTGGGCACGGTAGGCGGCCACCGGGATACGCTTAACGTAGCCGGTGTGGGTGATGGTCACGACCATATCCTCGTCGGCGATGAGGTCCTCGACATCCAGGTCCTTCTCAACCTGGCTGATCTCGGTGCGGCGCTTGTCGCCGAACTTCTTGGAGATCTCGCGCATCTCTTCCTTGATGACGCCCAGGATCTTCTCCTCATGCGCCAGCAGGTCCTCGTAGTAGGCGATGGCGCGGCGCAGGCCGTCCAACTCTTCCTGAATCTTGTCGCGCTCCAGGCCGGTCAGGCGGCGCAACTTCATCTCGAGGATGGCCGTGGTCTGCTCGGGCGTAAAGCCAAAGCGCTCGATCAAGCGGCTGCTGGCCTCGGAGTCGGTCTGCGAGGAGCGGATGATGCTAATGACCTCGTCGATATGGTCGAGAGCCATAAGATAACCCTCGAGGATATGCGCGCGGGCTTGGGCCTTCTTAAGGTCGAAGCGGGTGCGGCGAGTGACGACGTCGACCTGGTGGTCGATGTAGTGCTGCAGCATCTCACGCAGGCTCAGGCATTTGGGAACGCCGTTGACGAGCGCCAAGTTGTTGGCGCCAAAGGTCGTCTGCAGCGAGGTGTACTTATACAGGTTGTTGAGCACGACCTGCGGAATGACGCCCTTCTTGAGCTCGATAACCAGACGGATGCCCTTCTGGTTGGACTCATCGCGCATATCCGAGATACCCTCGATGCGCTTGTCGTTGACAAGCTGGGCGATCTTCTCCTGCAGGGTGCCCTTGTTGACCATGTAGGGAATCTCGGTAAAGACCAGGCGGCTGCGGCCGGTCTTGGTGGACTCCACGTGTGCCTTGGCACGCACGGTAATGGAGCCGCGGCCGGTCTCGTAGCTCTGCTTAATGCCGGCGCTGCCCATGATGATGGCGCCGGTGGGGAAGTCCGGACCGGGCACGATCTGCATGAGCTCGTCGACGGTGGCGTCGGGGTTGTCGATCAGGTAGCAGGTGGCCTCAATCGCCTCGGTGAGGTTGTGCGGGGCGATGTTGGTGGCCATGCCGACGGCGATGCCCTGGCTGCCGTTGACCAGCAGGTTGGGGAAGCGCGCAGGCAGCGCCACGGGCTCGGCGAGCGATTCGTCGTAGTTGGGCTGCCAGTCGACGGTATCCTTCTGCAGGTCGCGCAGCAGTTCCATGGCGGGCTTTGCCAGGCGGCTCTCGGTGTAACGCATGGCCGCCGCGCCGTCGCCGTCGATGTTACCGAAGTTGCCATGACCGTCGATGAGCGGCGTGCGCATGGAGAACCACTGTGCCAGGCGGACCATGGCCTCGTAGACCGCAAAGTCACCGTGCGGGTGGTACTTACCGATAACTTCGCCGACCGTCCACGCCGACTTCTTGTGCGGGCGGTTGGGGTAGATGCCGCTCTCGTTCATCGCGTACAGGATGCGGCGGTGCACCGGCTTTAAGCCGTCGCGCACGTCCGGCAGGGCGCGCGCCGTGATGA
>CABRFW010000252.1 GCA_902470265.1 uncultured Collinsella sp. | reverse complement strand
AAGGGCATTGAGGGCGATACCAAGGTGCGCGGCAACCTGCGCTCCAAGGGCGACCTCAACGTTTCCGAGATCGCTGCTGCCTTTGGCGGAGGCGGACATCCCGCTGCCGCCGGTTTCTCCAACAACGGAACGATTCTCGAGACGCTCACCGTGGCACTTCCCATGCTGGCCGAGCTGGTGGGGGAGGATCCCGCTTCGGTGACCGTCGAGCTTTAACTTTTTGGATGGTACATGGCTCGTCGTACGCCTTCTCAACTGAATATGCTGCTCGCCGTCGATAAGCCGGTGGGCTGCACGTCCCACGATGTGGTCTCGCAATGCCGGCGCGCCCTCCATGAGCGGCGCGTCGGCCATGCCGGCACGCTCGACCCCATGGCATCCGGCGTCATGGTGGTGGGTGTGGGCCAGGCCACTCGTCTACTGGGCATGCTAACTCTCGATACCAAAAGCTACGTCGCCGACATCTCGTTTGGTGCCGAGACCAATACCGATGATGCGGAGGGCGAAGCGGTCCGCACGGTGGCTGTTGCCAACGAGCTCCGCGATCCTGCCTATGCCCGTGAGCGCTTGGCTGCCATGCTGGGTCCGCAGATGCAGGTGCCGCCGGCGTTTTCGGCTATCTCGGTCAATGGTGTTCGCGCCTACAAGTCTGCTCGCGAGGGCAATGTGGTGGACCTACCTCCGCGCCCCGTCGAGGTCTATGCCGCCGACCTGATCGCCGTGGGCGGCGAGGGTGATACGTGTGTGTGGACCGTGGCGTTCTCAGTGAGCAAGGGCACCTATATCCGTGCGCTCGCTCGCGACCTGGGCCGTGCTTGCGATAGCGCCGCGCATATTTCCGCGCTGCGCCGCACGGCCTCCGGTGTTGTTTCCATTGGTGCCTGTCATGCGGTGGAGGAGCTTTCTCCCGAGTCTGCGGCTGGCTTTGCCCTGGATCCCATTGCGGCCCTGGGCGCCACACGTGTTGACTTGCCGGGCAATCTTGCCGACGACCTGCTCTGCGGCCGACGCATTCCCGTTGAGCGTGCGCTTGTCGATTTCGATGCCTCGAAGGCGCCGTTTGCGCTGGTGCTCGATGGGGGACTCAAGGCGCTCGCCCGCATTGAGAGTGGCCGCTTTGTCATGGAGCACGTGTTTCCGCAGGCAATCGGCGGTGTTCGATGATGCTGTCCGCTCGCGAGCTCGCGCGTATTTTTTTCTCGGGCGACTCGGACGAGGCTCGCATCGTTACGGCCGATGCGTTTGATGAGTGCGGGCACTTGGGTGCCGCATCGATTGCCATCGGCGTGTTCGACGGCGTTCACCGTGGACACCAGGAACTCATTGCGGCGCTTGTCCGTGATGCCCGTGCCCATGGCTGCAAGGCGGTCGTAGTTACCTTCGATCCCGACCCGGACGTCGTGGTGAGCCCCTCGCCCGCTCAAAAATTGATGACGACGGCCGACCGTCTGCATGCCCTGGCTCAAACCGGGGTCGATGCGGTGGTGGCCGTTCCCTTTACGCCTGAGGTTGCGGCGCTTGACCATGTTGATTTTCTCTCGCTGGTGTCGCGTCTGGTCGACATTCGATCGATTCGCGTTGGCAGCGACTTTAGGCTGGGTCGTGGCGGTGCTTCTGGTGTTGCCGAGATGCGCGCCTGGGGTTCCGAGCACGGCGTTGACGTGTATGGTCACGACCTGCTTTGCGAGGGCGGTGAGGCCATTTGCGCTACCCGCATTCGTCATGAGCTGGGACAGGGCCATGTGGAGCTTGCTGCTGGGTTACTCGGCCGTCCGTATATGGTGCGTGGCGGTGTTATTCGCGGCCGTCACGAGGGTTCTGGCATGGGCTTTCCCACGGCAAACCTGCAGGTTCCCGACGGCATTCAGGTGCCTGCCGATGGCGTGTATGAGGGTCTGGTGCTCGTCGATGACACCGTGTGGCCCGCTGCCGTGAACGTCGGACTGCCGCCGACGTATGCCGACGATGCGGCATCTGCGCATCTCGAGGCTAACTTAATTGGATATACGGGAGACCTGTACGGCGCTTCTGTTTCGCTGGCGTTTACGCGCTGGCTGCGTCCCTCGCGCGTGTTCGATTCGCTGGATGAGTTGATCGCGACCGTCGAGGGTAATATCGAGGACATTCGTCACAACTTGGGTGAGCAGAGGGTGAGCATCCGTGATTAGCGATGAGGAAAAAGACCAGGTACGCGCTGCGTCCGATCTGGTTGCCATCGTGCAGGAAACGGTTGAGCTCAAGCCCCGCGGCCATGAGTTTTGGGGCTGCTGCCCCTTCCATGGCGAAAAGACGCCGTCCTTCCACATTATCCCCGCCACGCAGGTGTGGCATTGCTTTGGCTGCGGCGAGGGTGGCGACGTCTTCACCTATATCATGAAGCGCGAGAACCTGAGCTTTCCCGAGTCAATCCGTTATTTGGCCGATCGCGCGGGTATTGAGCTTCACGACACTGGAGACCGCCGCGAGCGCGGTACCAAGCGTGCCCGAATCTACGATCTGTGCGCCGAGACCGCCCAGTTCTATCACACTATGCTCATGCGCGGTAAGGACGGCCGTCCGCGCGAGTACTTTGCCAGCCGCGGTATGGGCGGCGACGTCTGCCGCC
>CABRFW010000251.1 GCA_902470265.1 uncultured Collinsella sp. | reverse complement strand
CGGTGCACCGGCTTTAAGCCGTCGCGCACGTCCGGCAGGGCGCGCGCCGTGATGACCGACATCGAATACTCGATAAACGACTGCTTCATCTCGCGACCGAACTCCGAAATCTGGAGCTGGCCGCCGTTGATATCCTCGCCGGCCGAGGCGCCACGGTCGACTTCGCCAAAACTCTCCTCGAGCTCGCCGTCGTCATCCTCTTCCTCGTCATCATCGACATCGGGGTTATAGGCGTCCGGGTCGCCGTCCTCGCCCTGCTCAGCACGGGCAAGCAGGCGCTTCAGATCGTCGGGCATGCCGGCATCGCCGGCCTCGTCCATACCCCCGTTATTGTTGATATCGTCTGCCACGTTACCTCCTCTTAAGCGTCAAGGAAACGCGCGTCATGCGCATGTTTTTCAATGTACTCGCGGCGATAGCCGACCTCGGAACCCATGAGCTCGCGCACGGCGCGGTCCGCCACCACGGCGTCCTCGATCGACACGCGCTGCAGGATGCGGGTCTTGGGGTCCATCGTCGTCGAGGCAAGCTGCTTGGGGTCCATCTCGCCCAGGCCCTTGTAGCGCTGGACGGTATAGCCCTTGCGCTTCTTGGTGATCTTGCCGTCCTTGGCCTTGCCGTCCTCGTCGTTATCGTCGGGGTTCAGGCCCAGACTCTGGATGGTATCGCGCAGGATCTCGTCTTCGGGCTGGCGGCCGTTGGGATACACGTAGTGGATCTTGTTGCGCACCTTAATGCCAAAGATGGGCGGGCAGGCAACATAGACGTAGCCGGCATCGATCAGCGGACGCATGTACTTGTAGAAGAACGTCAGCAGCAGGATGCGGATATGCGCGCCGTCGACGTCTGCATCGGTCATGATGATGATCTTGTGGTAGCGCGCCTTGGCGATATCGAAGTCGCCGCCGTCGCCGGCACTCGTCGTGACGCCGCAGCCGATCGCGGTAATCAATGACTGGATGGTGTCACTCGAGAACGCGCGATGGTCACCAACGCGTTCGACGTTCAAAATCTTGCCGCGCAGGGGCAGAATCGCCTGGATGTCTCGGCGACGGCCGTCCTTGGCCGAACCGCCTGCCGAGTCACCCTCTACGATGAAGAGCTCGGTCAGCTCGGCATCGCGCACCGAGCAGTCGGCGAGCTTACCGGGCAGGGACGCCGTCTCGAGCAGGCTCTTGCGACGGGTCGCCTCGCGCGCCTTGCGGGCGGCGTTGCGGGCCTTGCATGCCTGCTGGGCCTTCTTGACGATCTCGCGAGCGGGCTTGGGATGCTCCTCGAGGTAATCGGCGAGGCCGTCGGTCACGATCTTGAGCGTCAGCGCGCGCATATAGGAGCTGCCGAGCTTGGCCTTGGTCTGGCCCTCAAATTGCGGGTCGGGCAGCTTGACCGAGATAACGGCCGAAAGGCCCTCGCGCACATCGTCGCCGGTCAGGTTGGCGTCTTTTTCCTTGAGCAGGTTCTGTTTGCGCGCGTAGTCGTTGATCACACGGGTGAGCGCGGTGCGGAAGCCCTCAAGGTGCATGCCGCCCTCGGGGGTGTAGATGTCGTTGGCAAACGACATGACGTTCTCGCCGTAACCGCTATTCCACTGCAGGGAAACCTCAACCTCGCCCATCTTGGTCACAGGCGCGCCCGGGTCCGATTTGCCCTCGATGTAGATGGGCTCCTTAAAGGCCTCGGGGACGTCCTTGCCCTCGTTGAGGAACTTGACGAAGTCGATGATGCCGCCCTCGTAGCAAAACTCCTCCACATGGGGAGTCGCCTCGCGCTCGTCGGTCAGCACGATTTTGAGGTTCTTATTGAGGAACGCCGTCTCCTGCAGACGGTTGTGCAGCGTATCGAAATCGTAGATGCATGTCTCGAAGATCTCGTCGTCGGGCCAGAAGGTGACGGTGGTGCCCGTCGAATCCGAGGTGCCCACGACCTCCATCTTCTTAACGGTCTTGCCGCGCGAGAACTCCATCTCGTAGGTGTTGCCGTCGCGACGAACCTGAACGACCACGCGCTTGGACAGTGCGTTGACGACGGAGATACCAACGCCGTGCAGGCCGCCCGAAACCTTATAGGCCGAGTTATCGAACTTACCGCCGGCGTGCAAGATCGTCATGACGACCTCGAGCGTCGGGATCTTTTTAACAGGGTGCTCGTCGACGGGGATGCCGCGCCCGTTGTCGACGACCGTGATGGAGTTGTCGGCGTGGACCGTCACCTGGATCTCGGTGCAGAAACCGGCCATGGCCTCGTCGACGGAGTTGTCAACGATCTCCCACACCAGGTGATGCAGACCGCTGGCGCTCGTCGAGCCGATATACATGCCCGGGCGCTTACGAACGGCCTCGAGACCTTCGAGAATCTTAATCTCGCCGCCATCGTAATCGTTTTCGTTTGCCACACGTCCTCCTTCAGTCAAGAAAATGTGTACAGCCTTACTAGTTTATCGTAAAAAAATACCCTCGGGAACGAGGGTATTTGGCTCTACAAGGCCACCAGATGCGATTTAAGGCTCTTTTTTGCTTTCTACGCCCTTGGCCCACTCGGCACTGGCTCTCATGGCATTCTCGAGGGCCTCGCGCAGTTTTTGGTCTTCGATGGGCGCCACTTGGCGCTCAATCTCGGTGCGCTCGGCCTCACT
>CABRFW010000250.1 GCA_902470265.1 uncultured Collinsella sp. | reverse complement strand
CGCCCACGTTGAGCTTGGAGGAATCACCAATCTCGATCGGCGTGAGCTTGGAGGCATCGGCATCCTTGAGCTTGATGACGGCCAGGTCGCTCGAGGCGTCGTTGCCAACGAACTCGGCCTCATATGTAGTGCCGTCGTCCATGGTAACCACGTACTGGTCATAGCCATCGACCACGTGGTTGTTGGTGAGGACGTGGCCCTCGGTATCGAGCACCACGCCCGAACCGACGCTGCCCGAGTTGTCCGACTCGTCGGCAGACTGCGAAAGCGAGCCATTCTGGCTACCGCTCGAAGTGGCGGTGATGGAAACCACGGAGGGCAATGCCTTGGCAGAAACGGCCTCGGCCAGCGTGGTGTCCTCGGAATCAATCGTAATCTTTTGCGTCGATGAACCCGAAGCACCCGCCGTCACGGCATTCTTGCCGCCACCGATATCGAGCGTGCCGCTCATAATGAGCGCAATGACCAGCAGGGCGCCGCAGGCACAGCCGGCGAGTGCCGTAATAAAGATCGGCAACTTTTTGGTCTTGGTTTTGACCACTGTGTGCTTGTTTACAACCTGCTGGCTGCCCAGCGGCTTTCCGGTCTGCGTGTCGTAAGCCTGCACGTAGGGAATGTTGCTACCGGCAGGCGTCGACTCCACCTGCACGCGCGGCTGCTGCTGGGTCTCGCCGGCGTTGCCCGCATCCTGGGGACGCTGGGAATCGTACTCGCTCATAGCTGCGATCCTTTCGTCAAATAACCAAAGGCCCGCCAAACATGTGGCGGGCCATCATTGTTCACGTTGAGTTGTACCCCAATATGCGGGCGAACGTGTATGAGAACGCAATCTTTTAGGAAGGCTTAAGTTCTGCTGCAAACTCGAAAGGGATCCACGCATGCGGCAAAACCACCACGAAGGTGCCTGTCCCCTTTGTGGTGGAAATCTAGTCCTTAAACAGATAACCCACGCCACGGACGGTGGTGATGTGCGCCGCGATCTGCGGGCCCACCTTGGAGCGGATGCGTCGAATGTGCACGTCGACGGTGCGCGTGCCGCCGCAGTACTCAAAGCCCCACACGCGGTGCAGCAGCACCTCGCGGCTGTAGGCACGGTTGGGATGCGTCGCCAAAAAGCTCAGCAGCGAGTACTCCATCAGCGTCAGGTCGATGGGCTCGTTATCGAGCGTCACCTGGTAGGTAGCCAGGTTAATCTCGAGGTTGTCGATGTTGAGCACATCGTCGGCGGCGACGGTCTCCTCCTCGCCCATCAGGCGCTGCGCACGAGACTTAAGCTCGTTGGGCGTCGCCGTGGGGCATACAAAGTCGGCATGCGCGTGATTGGGCAGGCGCAGGGTGCCGAGCGCCTCGTCGTCAACGATCACCAGCATGGGGACGCCGCCGCGGTCGTCGAGCCACTTGGCAATCTGATCGATGCGGTCACTGCGGATGCCATCGGAATCGAGGATCAGCAGGTCAAAGTCGTGCGCCGCAGTCGGCGAATCGGGGGTTGCCAGGCTCACCTCGACACCCAGGGTGGTCGTCAAGCTGCGGGCAAACTCGTGGAAGCGCGTCGTGCGCGCCATGAACAGGGCACTCTTTTCGGACATATCGGCCTCCAAAGAAATGAGCTCAATCGTACTGGAACAAGCCAGCGCGATTAGGAGTTCGCCAGGTAGTGCTTGATCTCCCACTCGGTGATCGTAGACTCAAACTTATGCCACTCGTCGCGCTTCTTTTTAAGGAAGAAACTGTGGATGTGCTCGCCGAGGGCATCCTTCATAAACTGCGAGTCCTCAAACACGTCGAGCGCCTCTTTGAGCGAGCGCGGCAGCGGCGTGTAGCCGGCCTCAACCATCTGACGGTCGGTGAGCTTGAGCGTCTCGGCCGTGGCCTCGGGCGGGAGCTCCAGCTTGCGCTCGATGCCGTCCAGACCAGCCGCCAGCGTGACGGCGTTGACCAGGTACGGGTTGGCCATGGGGTCGGGGCTGCGAAGCTCGATGCGCGTGGACAGCTGCTTGCCGGGCTTGTAGACCGGGATGCGGACCATACTCGCGCGGTTGCGCAGGCCCCACGTGGCGTACTGCGGCACGGAGTCGCCGCCCGTGGTGATGCGCTTGTACGAGTTGACCGTGGGGTTAGTGATGGCGCTGATCTCGCGCGCGTGCGCCAAGATGCCGGCCATGTAGTGCTTGGCGATATCGGAGAGGTGGTACTTCTCGTCGTCCTCGCCCCAAAAGACGTTGTTGCCGTCGTGGTCGAATAGCGACTGGCACAGGAACATAGCGCTGCCGTCCTCGCCCGCCAACGGCTTGGGCATAAAGGAGGCGTGGCAACCGCTCTCGTAGGCCTGCTGCTTAATGATGAGTTTGGCCGTGGTGATGGCGTCGGACATGCTTAAGGCCTCGGCGTGGCGCAGGCTCATGCCATGCTGCGAGCGGCCGGCGGCATGGAAGGTGTACTCCACGGGCACGGACATCTTCTCGAGCGTGAGGACCGTATTGCGACGCAGGTCGCGGGCGGCATCGCTCACCGAAAGATCGAAGTAGCCCACGTTGTCGAGCGGCTCGGGCGTGCGCTCGTCGGGGAAGTAGTAATACTCCAGCTCGGCACCCACGTTGAGCAGATAGCCAGCCTTCTCGGCCTTGCGGAACATGCGGCGCAGGGCATCGCGT
>CABRFW010000249.1 GCA_902470265.1 uncultured Collinsella sp. | reverse complement strand
GGTGTTGGCGCTGCTTTCGGCAGATTTTCGTCGCGGTCTTGCGACGCCTGCCGGTGCGGGCGCTGTGGTGCTGGGTCTAGCCCTCAACGTCGTTGCCCTGGTGGTTATCCGGCGCATTATGCGGGTGGAGCTATGAGCGCCCTGGTTGCAGTTGTGGCTTGCCTGTGTGCCCTGAGTGTATTTGTCGCGACGGGTTTGGATCGGGCGGATGCGCGCAAGATCGCAGGGGCCTGCAAGCGCGAGGCGGTGCTGGTCGCTGCCGCGGGTCGCTCGGTGGTCGATGCCCTGACCGCGCGAGTGAAGGGCGCGGTTGGAGCGGGCGGCCCGGCGCGAGTGTCGCTCGGCGAAGTGTCCGAGATGATCGATGTTGTGCGCTTGGGCCTTTCGGCCGGTCTTTCGTTTGATGCGGCGCTTGAGATTTTCTGCGCCAACCGCCGGTCAGTGCTGGCTCTTCGCCTTGAGCGGGCCTGCATGGCGTGGCAGGTGGGCGTGGGCACGCGTGAGGACGAGTTGTTGGCCGCCGCGCGCGACCTGGACGTGCGAGCGCTCGAGACCTTTGCCATCACGGTGGGGCAGGCGCTCGCCCTGGGTGCCCCACTTGCCGAGACGTTGGCCGCTCAAAGTCGCGAGATCCGTGCGGCTCATCGCGCCGCGGTCGAGCGCGAGATCGAGCGTGCGCCCGTCAAGCTGCTGATTCCCACCGGCACGCTCATCTTGCCGGCGTTGCTTCTGTCCATATTGGGCCCGCTGCTGGGAGCAGGCGGGATGATGTAGGGAGGAATACATGAACACGATGACTGACGTTGCCGGCAAGGTCCAGAGCTGGGCTTTTTGCCGGGCGATCCGCGCTCGCCAGCATGCCAAGGAGCTGTTGCGGGAGGAGAGCGCGCAGGGTACCACCGAGTACGCCATTTTGGTGGGCGTGCTTGTGGTGATCGCGATTATTGCCATCGTTGCATTTAAAGGCAAGGTCCAAGATCTATGGAACGCTATCAGCGAGGGCATCAACAGCCTGTAGAGGGCGAGCGCCCCATCGGGGTGCTGCTGGTGTTTGCTTGCCTGACCGTGGCGATAGCGGCGGTGCTTTGGGGGCTTAACGCCGCGCGGCAGCAGCGTCCTGGGGCCGCCTTCGATTCGGGCTCAGATTCGGCGGTGGCGTCTCAAAAAGATGAGATGCGAGATGCGGACGATTCGGATGTCGCTGTCACGGCGCAAACCTTTCTGCGGACGCTCGACAAGCGGTCTGGCACTGCGACGGATTCGCCTGGGGACAACGCGATTACGGTCCGGCTTGCATGGTCCGAGGACCGACCGATGACCGAGGCAGCGGCGGATATGTTACGCGCCTACCGCGAGGTGCCAACGGCCCAGCTCGCCCTGAGCGGCTATCTCGATATTAAGGGCAACGTATGGGGCGCCATCGTGCGCGATGGGCGCGGCTGGGTCGATATGGTGACGGTTGCCGCGGATGCCGGTGATGCCTCGTGCCGCCTGCGCGTGATCCGCCTGAGCCCGCAAACAATAAGCTCAAAGGAGGGATCGTGAAATGCATGGCGTTCTGCGTGAAGAGGTTGCCCAAGCGACTGTGGAATACGCCATCGTCACGGTGGCGCTGCTATCGATCGTGCTGGCGATTGCGGGACTTTGGCGTGCTGGCACCGATGGACGCTTGGCGGCGCTGGTTGAGCGGGCGGCATCCCATGGCGTTGCCTCGACGTCGGTTATCGACGCCGCTGCGGGCGCTAAGGACATCGCGTTGTATTGATATCGCGCGCGAGGACCGGGCGCAGTCTACGGTCGAGGCCGCTTTTTTGCTGCCGACGTTTTTGACGCTCATCCTTCTCGCCCTGCAACCGGTGTGCCTGCTTTATACGCGCGCGGTCATGGAGTCTGCCGCCGCCGAGACCGCGCGGCTCATGACCACGACGACGGCGGAGGACGACGATCTTAAGGAGTTCACCCGCCGCCGGCTTGCCGCGGTGCCCAGCGTTTCGATCTTTCATGCCGGCGGGCCGTTGTCGTGGGATATCGAGCTTGGCCGGGCCGGTGCGGGTGGCGTCTCGTCCGTGTCCGTTTCCGGCGAGGTCAAGCCGTTGCCTGTGATCGGTGCGTTTGCGCAGGCTATGGGTGGTACCGCCGAGGGTGGCTACGTTGAGCTCAAGGTCGATGTCTCGTATCAATCACGTCCCGAATGGCTGGAGGGAGATTATGATTCGTGGATTGCTGCATGGGATTAAGCGTTTCTGGTCTAGATGCGTTTTGACGCGCCGTCCGAGCTGCCATCGCAAGCGAGGCGGCTTTATGGGCCGCGCCGGTATCGACCTGTTTATCGAAGACGGTGCCTACACCACGCTTTCTTCTGCCGTGGTCATCCTAGTGGTGCTCACGTTGTTGTTTTCGTCGACCGCGGCGATATGGAGCATGTCGCGTGCCGGGGATACCCAGGTGGCGGCCGATAGCGGCGCGCTGGCGGGTGCCAACGTAGTGTCGTCCTATCACACGGCTGCGACGGTGGTGGATGCGAGCATCTTGAGTCTGGGGCTAGCGGGGTTTGCCACGATCGGGACGGGCCTGGTCGCCATCCTCATCCCGGGTGCCGAACCAGTTGCCGGCAATATGGTCGACACCGGGATTGAGATTATTAAAACGCGCAACAAGTTTGCCAAAAGCGCATCGGAAGGCTTACAGA
>CABRFW010000248.1 GCA_902470265.1 uncultured Collinsella sp. | reverse complement strand
GGCGATTGACCTTTCGGCCTGCGGACTCGATCAGATCGAGGAGACCGAGGCCGAGTTTCGCATCGGTGCCATGTGCACCCTGCGCCAGCTCGAGCGTCATGCCGGGCTCAACGCGCTTGTCAACAATGTCTTTGAGTTCGCCGTCCACGACATCGTGGGCGTGCAGCTGCGCAACACCGCCACGGTGGGCGGCAGCATCTACGGCCGCTTTGGCTTCTCGGACGTTCTCTCCGCCTTCCTCGCGCTCGATTCCTATGTTGAGCTGACGGGTGCCGGCCGCGTGCCGCTCGCCGAGTTCGTGGACATGGGCTATGTGCGCGACGTGATCGAGCACGTCGTGGTCGTTAAGCACGATTACCGTGCGAGCTACGAGGCCGTGCGCAAGGCCGCGACCGACTTCCCCTCCTTAAACGTCACCGCCGCCTGGTGGGATAACAGCTGGCATGTCACCGTGGGCGCCCGTCCTCTGCGCGCGACCCTGCTGCAGGGCGAGGCGTGCGGCCTTACCGCCGAACAGCCTTCCGAGGACGAGCTGCGCGCCCTGGCCGCGTCCGTGCGTGCCCTGAGCTACGGCACCAATATGTGGGGCTCGGCCGAGTACCGCCGTCGCATCTCGGCCCCGCTTGCCGTCCAGGCCGTGCGCCGCGCCGCCGGTATTGAGCTTTCGGCCGCGCTTGCCCGCGAGCTCGAGACCGTGCAGATCCCCAAGTTCGCCACGGACGAGTATTCCTGCCGCCGCGTGCCCGGCGTCGATTCTAGCGAGGTGCGCTAATGGCTGCCAAACTCATCGATCTTTCCTTTACGCTCAACGGCCGCAAGGTCAAGGTTCAGATTGCCCCCGATACCATGCTCTTTTCGCTTTTGCGTGAGCAGGGTTGCGCGTCGGTGCGCTGTGCCTGCGAGACCACCAACTGCGGTCTGTGCACGGTGTGGCTCGACGGCGACCCGGTGCTGAGCTGCTCGGTTCCCGCCGCGCGCGTCGAGGGCCACACCATCACCACGCTCGAGGGCCTCAAAGCCGAGTCTGAGGCGCTGGCCCGTGCGATGGCTGCCGAAGGCGCCGAGCAGTGCGGTTTTTGCGCCCCCGGCCTTATCATGAACGTACTGGCGCTTGCCCGCGCCGCCAAGGAGGACCCGAGCCTCGTCGCCACGCGCGAGGAGCTGTCGCGCCAGCTCGCCGGCAACCTCTGCCGTTGCAGCGGCTACGAGAGCCAGCTGCGCGCCATCGTCCGCTTCCTCAACGAGTCCGGCGTGCAGGTGGGCTTTGAGATGCCCGAGCTGCCGGTCAACGACACCAGCTGCGATGGTGTCGCGTACAAGCAGATCACCCACAAGCAGCCCAAGAAGGACTCGAAGGCGCTGCTCGAGGGCCGTCCCGTCTACACGGGTGACCTGGTGCCCGCCGGCGCGCTCATCGTCAAACTCAAGCGCAGCCCGCATGCGCGCGCCAAGATCCGCTCCATCGACACGTCGCGCGCCCTGAAGGTGCCTGGCGTGGTGGGCGTCTACACCTACGAGGACGTGCCCAAGCGCCGCTTTACCATCGCTGGCCAGAGCTATCCACAGCCGAGTCCCTACGACCGCCTGATCCTTGAGAACCTCGTACGCTACCAAAACGAGGAGGTGGCGATCGTCGCCGCCGAGACCGAGGAGGCCGCCGACAAGGCGCTCAAGCTCATCAAGGTCGACTACGAGGTACTCGAGCCCCTGCTCGACTTTACCCAGGCGCTCGATAACGACATCGTGGTACACCCCGAGGGCGACGTGACCTTTATGTTCCCGCAGGGTGGCGACGTTCCGCGCAACCTAGTGTGCAGTGGCACGAGCGATTTTGGCAACCTTGACGAGGCGTTCGCCCAGAGCGACATCGTCTTTGAGCGCACCTACACCAGCCAGGCCACGCAGACCGCGCCCATGGAGACCTTCCGCGCCTTCGCGACGACCGACGCCTTCGGCCGCATCTCGGTGACCACCTCTACGCAGGTGCCCTTCCACGTGCGCCGCATGGTCGCGCAGTCGCTCGATATTCCGCAGTCGCAGGTGCAGGTCATCAAGCCGCGCATCGGCGGCGGCTTTGGCTCCAAGCAGACGGGTTGCTGCGAGATCTTCGTGGCGTTCGTGACCCAGCAGACCGGCCGTCCGAGCTACTGCTGCTACACCCGCGAGGAGACTATCACCGCGGGCAACTCGCGCCACCAGATGCAGATGACCGTTAAGTTGGGCGCTATGAACGACGGCACCATCACGGCCATCGATCTGCACACGCTGTCCAACGCCGGCGCGTACGGCGAGCACGCCACCACGACGATTGGCCTTTCGGGCCACAAGAGCCTGCCCATCTACAACCATGTGAAGGCGAGCCGCTTTAGCTGGGACGCCGTCTACACCAACACCAACCGCGGCGGCGCGTATCGCGGCTACGGTGCCACCCAGGGCCAGTTTGCCGTGGAGAGCGCCGTCAACGAGCTCGCCGACATGCTGCACATGGACCCCGCCGACCTGCGCCTTAAGAACATGGTGCGCGAGGGCGAGATCATGCCGCAGTACTACAACGAGAAGCTCAACGCCTGCGCGCTCGACCGCTGCCTGCTGCGCGCGATGGACATGATCGGTTGGCGCGACAAGCCGCTAGCCGTCGACCTGGGCGACCGCGTGCGTGCTCTGGGCTGCGCGCTCACCATGCAGGGCTCGGGCAT
>CABRFW010000247.1 GCA_902470265.1 uncultured Collinsella sp. | reverse complement strand
GCCTCCAAGCTCACGCCGATCGAGATTGGTGATTCCTCCAAGCTCAACGTGGGCGAGTGGGTCATGGCGATTGGCTCGCCCTTCGGCAACGAGCAGTCTGTCTCCACCGGTATCGTCTCGGCGCTGTATCGCTCCACGGCCATGAGCTCTACCAGCGGTAACACCATCTATGCCAACATGATCCAGACTGATGCCGCCATCAACCCGGGCAACTCCGGCGGCGCGCTCGTCAACGACAATGGTGAGCTAGTGGGTATCAACTCGCTCATCGAGAGCTACTCGGGCTCCAGCTCGGGCGTGGGCTTTGCCATTCCGGTTAACTACGCCAAGAACATTGCCGACCAGATCATCGACGGCAAGACGCCGGTGCATCCGTACATGGGCGCCACGCTTTCGAGCGTCAATGCGCTTAACGCCCGCACCAACAAGCTGAGCACCGATAGCGGCGCGTATGTGGCGAGCGTCGTTGAGGATGGTCCTGCTGCCAAGGCCGGCATTCAGGAGGGCGACGTCATCACCAAGCTGGGCGACGACGAGATCACGAGCGCCGATGGCCTGATCATCGCGCTGCGCAGCCACGAGGTGGGCGAGAAGGTCGAGATCACGCTCATGCGCGGCAAGGAAGAGAAGAAGGTCACGGTCGAGCTGGGCTCCGACGAGGAGTTGCAGAACCAGCAACAGGACGACAGCGCGACCGACACCGGCAACGGCGGTATTACCGACGAGCAGCTGCGCCAGTATCTGGAGTCCGCACATACCGAAGCCAGAGGGGGCTGTTCCGCCAACGCGGGGCAGCCCCCTCTTTTCTTATTAATCTGTTGGGGACGGAGGAAAACGGATCATTTAGAAATGGCAAGGGCATAGTTTGATCGCGCGATCCACCCCGGTCCGGCCGCTGCCGATTCGGTGCGGTTCGAAAGGGCTGTTCGGCGCCGTTGCGACCGGTGGTACTCTTGTATCCGTTTGAAATCGAGCGAAGGAGTGCCGCTATGGAGCAATCGAGCCTGTTTGGTGACGGCGTGGACATCGATACCGAAACGCCCGCGAGCACGGATACCGCCGTACCGGCCGATGCCCGTGCCCAGGCGGCAGCGCGTGCGGCCGAGCTGCGCCACGAGCTCGATTACCACGCCTATCGCTACTACATGCTCGATGCGCCCGAGATCACGGACGCCGCCTTTGACAAGATGCTCGTTGAGCTGCAGGAAATTGAGGCCACCTACCCCGACCTGGTGACGCCCGACAGCTATACCCAGCGCGTGGGCGGCTACGTGAGCGAGCAGTTTACGCCGGTCACGCACATGGCACGCATGTATTCCATGGACGATGCCATGGATCTGGACGAACTCGACGCATGGCTCCAGCGCACCGAGGATGCGCTCGGCGCCGGCAGCGTCACCTATACCTGTGAGCTTAAGATTGACGGCCTGGGCGTGGCCCTTACCTACCAAAACGGCACCTTCGTACGTGCGGCCACACGTGGCGATGGCACAACGGGCGAGGACGTGTCGCTCAATGTCCGCACCATCAAGGATGTGCCCATGCACCTGTCCGAGCCGGCGCTCGCCCACATGGGTGCCGACCGCGAGCGTACCATCGAAGTACGCGGCGAGGTCTATATGCCCAAGGGCAGCTTTGTTCGTCTGAACGACGAGGCCGATGCCGAGGGTCGCGACCCCTTCGCTAACCCGCGCAACGCTGCCGCCGGTAGCCTGCGTCAGAAGGATCCCAAGGTCACGGCGCGCCGCGACCTCGCCACCTTTATCTATGCCATCGCCGATACCGACCCGCTGCACGTCCACAGCCAGCGCGAGTTCCTCGATTGGCTGCGCAGCGCCGGCTTTAGCGTCAACCCCAACGTGGCACGCTGCGCCACGCCGGCCGAGGTTCACGAGTTCTGTGCCCAGGCGCTCGAGCATCGCGGTGATCTGGATTATGACATCGACGGCGTAGTCGTAAAGGTTGACAGCTTCCAGCAGCAACTCGACCTGGGCTTTACTGCCCGCGCACCGCGCTGGGCCATTGCCTTTAAGTTCCCGCCCGAGGAAAAGCAGACCGTCCTGCGCGAAATCCGCATCCAGGTGGGCCGCACCGGTGTGCTCACGCCGGTCGCCGAGTTCGACCCAGTGACGGTTGCCGGCTCCACCATCGCGCGCGCCACGCTGCACAATATCGACGAGATCCGTCGCAAAAACGTGCGCGAGGGCGACACCATCATCGTGCACAAGGCGGGTGACGTGATCCCCGAGGTCGTGGGGCCGGTGCTCGACAAGCGCCCGGCCGATTCGGTCGACTGGCACATGCCCGAGGTCTGCCCCGTGTGCGGCAGCCCCGTGGTCCACGAGGACGGCGAGGTTGCCTACCGCTGCGTGTCCATCGACTGCCCCGCGCAGCTCAAGGAGCGCCTGCTCCATTGGGTGAATCGCGGCTGCATGGACGTCGACGGCCTGGGCGACGAGATCGTCGACAAGATGATTGCCGCCGGCCTGATCCACGATGTCGCGGACTTCTACCAGCTCACGGTCGACGACATCGCAGGCCTGGACACGGGGCGCACCTATGCCAGCTCCAACAGCAAAAAGGGCGTCAAGAAGGGCGACCCCATTCCGGTAGGCCTCAAGACGGCCGAGAAAATCATCGCCGAGCTCAACAAGTCCAAGAGCCAGCCGCTCGGTCGCGTGCTGTTTGCCCTGGGCATCCGCCACGTGGGCAAGAGCGTGGGCGAGGTCATCGCCGAGCGATTCCTGTCGATTGACAA
>CABRFW010000246.1 GCA_902470265.1 uncultured Collinsella sp. | reverse complement strand
GGCGGCTGGTGGCAGCTACGATCTGCGCCTGCCGGCCGATGCATACTGCTTTGCTTCGGGCGATGTTGCCTATCTGGTCGACACCCGCCGTGCGCGCCGCACCGATGTAGCGTTTGCCCAGCATGCGGCGCCGTTCCTATCGCGCTTGCTGCCCTGTCGCACGCCGGTCCATATCGCCGCCGACCAGGTGGGGGAGTTCTGTCGTATGGCGCTGCCCATTTTGCGCGACTATACCGACCTTACCGCGCCCGCTGCGCTCGATACCGTGGCGCCCGAGCCGAGCTTTGCTATGGCGATCGGCGTCGACGATGGGCTTGTGACCTGCAAAATTACGGTTACCTACGGCGACTGGTCGGCAGATCTCTTTAGTCTGGGCGCTCCGGGCAGCCCCTTCGAAGAGCAGCGCTCGGGCGTGCCGCCGCGCGACGAGGTAGCAGAGTTTCGCGTTATGGACACGGCGGCCCTGTATTTCGATTTTTACGAGGGCGGCCTGGCGTTTGAGGAACGCGATGACGAGAGCCTGTTCCGCTTGCTGACCGAGGGCCTGTCTGCCCTGTCCGAGCTGGGCGAGGTCATGCTCAGCGACCGCCTGCGCCAGGTCTCGGTCCGCCCTGCGCCCAAGCTTTCGGTGCGCGCGACCGTCAAGAGCAACCTGCTCGATGTCGAACTGGGCGCGAGCGGGCTTTCGGCGGCAGACCTTGCCATCTATCTGGACTCCTACAAGCGCCACCAGACGTTTGCGCGTCTTACGTCGGGCGACATCATTCGCCTGGACGAGGGAGCGCGCGCCGCGTTTGGCCTTGCCGATGATCTGGGGGTCGATGCCGTCGATCTGCTCGACGGCGTGTCGCTTCCTGCGTCGAGTACCCTGTTTGTCGACAGCATGCTTGCGCGCACGCCCGCGCTCGAAGCCGATCGCGACGCTGCATTCCGTCGCACCGTCGAGCGCTTGGATACGCTCGGCAAGATGGACTTTACGGTGCCGGTCTCGCTCAAGGCCACACTGCGCGGCTATCAGGTCGACGGCTACCAGTGGCTCGGCTCGCTCGAGCACCTGGGCCTCGGCGGCATCTTGGCCGACGATATGGGCCTGGGCAAAACGCTGCAGATGATCGCACATATCCTGGCGCGCGTGGAAGCGGGGGACGCTAAGCCCACGCTTGTGGTGTGCCCTGCGTCGCTTGTGTACAACTGGACCGCCGAGCTGGAGCGCTTTGCCCCGTCGCTCGACGTGTGCGCCATTGTGGGCGCCAAGGCCCAGCGTCGCGTGCAAATTGCCGGCGTGGCCGAGCACAACGTGGTTGTAACGTCGTATGACCTTATGCGGCGCGATATCGACGAGTACGTCGAGCAGGACTTTGCCCGTGTGGTGCTCGACGAGGCCCAGTACATTAAAAACCCGCTCACCCAGGTGGCGCGCGCCGCCAAGCGCCTGCCTGCCGGCGTGCGCTTTGCCCTGACGGGCACGCCCATCGAAAACCGCTTGTCCGAGCTCTGGAGCATCTTCGACTTTTTGATGCCGGGCCTTTTGGGGACGCGCGAGTCGTTTGCCAAGCGTTTCGAAAGCCCGGTCGAGCACGCCGAGGGTGACAGCGCCGCTCGTCTGCAGGCACTCGTGTCGCCGTTTGTGCTGCGCCGTGTCAAGGAAGACGTGGTGGCCGATCTGCCTGAGAAGATCGAGGACACCGTCATGGCGCAGCTTACCGGCGAGCAGCGCAAGCTCTACCTGGCCAACCAGGACCGCATCGCCCAGCAGGTGCAGCATCGTGAAGCATCCGAGTTTAAGAAGGACAAGCTCAAGGTACTCGCCGAGCTCACCAAGCTGCGCCAGATCTGCTGCGACCCGCGTCTACACTACGAGGATTACAAGGCGGGGAGCGCCAAACTCGATACGTGCATGGAGCTCGTGTACGGCGCACTCGACGGCGGGCATCGCATCCTGTTGTTCAGCCAGTTTACGGGTATGCTCGATATCATCGGTAAGCGCTTGGCCAAGGAGGACATCGCCTTCCTTAAGCTCACGGGCGCTTCGTCTAAGGAGAGCCGTGCCAAGATGGTCGCGCAGTTCCAAGCGGGCGAGGTTCCGGTCTTTTTGATTTCGCTCAAGGCGGGCGGCGTGGGCCTCAACCTGACGGCTGCCGACGTGGTCATTCACTACGACCCGTGGTGGAACGTGGCGGCGCAGGACCAAGCGACTGACCGTGCACACCGTATTGGCCAGCAACATGCCGTGACCGTGTACAAGCTCATCGCCAAGGACACGATCGAGGAACGCATTATGCAGATGCAGGAGTCCAAGCGCGACCTGGTCAACAGCGTGCTCGGCGGCGACGGCATCTCGTCGGCACTGTTCACGCGCGAGGATGTTCTGGCGCTGCTCGGCGGCGACGGTCGCTAACCCGCTCGGGTGGGGCCGCCAGGGCGGATAGCGCACGTTGCCCCATCGTCCCCGCTCGTTATGTGTTCATTAGCGATGCCGTGGATGGTTCGCTTGCCTTTGGGCATAAGAAGCATCGAGAACATCGGCACATCAGCAAAGGAGAACATCATGGCGAAATTCTTTAAGGACCCCGACGGCAAGCTCATTGCCGCCCTTGGCGACGACGTTGCGACCCCTGCCGGTTGCACGGAACTGACTGCAAACACTGAGGACGCGGCGCACGAGAAGCACGTGCCTGTTGTCGAGACCGAGCGTGACGGTCACGTGATTCGCGCACGCATTGGCTCGGTCGAGCACCCAAGCCTGCCCGAGCACCACATTGAGTGG
>CABRFW010000245.1 GCA_902470265.1 uncultured Collinsella sp. | reverse complement strand
ATTCCCAGTGCATGGCTGTTTGCGCAGGGGTATGACCGCAATATCGTGGTGCTCACGCAGCCGGCGGGCTTTGTGAAGCAGCCCAACAGCGTGATGCCCATGCTGCGTCGCGCGTTCCGTCACTATCCGGAGTTTGTCGCGGCGCTTGAGCATCGGCATGAGGTCTACAATGCCACGCTCGATGACTTGGCACGTCGTGAGGCTGCCGGCGAAATCTTTGTGGTGCGGCCGAGCGAATCGGTGAAAGTGCCGTCGCTGTGCCGCGAGCCCGATGAACTCGAACGCATCTATCAGATCGGCCGCCGCGATGCGGAGGCAACCTTGCCGGCACTGGAGACATATCTGGCAGGGTAGAGGCTGCTGCCGCCATCTCGGCGGGAAGCGCATCCCGGAATGGAGGTCCAAACTGGGATGCGCTTTCCATCGCTGAAGATATGAGGCTGCGAATCGGCTGCTCGGCTTGAGCCTATGCCTGCTGCCAGGTATCGACGAGCTCCTTGGCGGCGGCGTAGGGGTCGTCGGCACTGCAGACGGCGCTCACCACAAAGAAGCCATCGACGCCGGTGGCCTTGAGCTGTGGCAGGTCGGCCGTCTTGACGCCGCCGCCCACCACGATGGGCACGGGGCTTGCCGCGTGGAGTGCGGCCAAGTCCTCAAAGCTCTTGGTGATGATAGAGCCGTCGGCCGCGCGTCCGCAGTCGCGCTTGGTCTCGGTCTCGTGGAGCGGGCCGATGCCCAGGTAGTCGACCAGGCTCATGTCGGCGGTCTTGACGTACTCGAGCATCTCCTCGCAACGGGCCGAAAGGCCCACAATGGCATCGGGGCCCAGCAGCTTGCGACAGACCTCGACGGGAATATCGCTCTGACCCACGTGCACGCCGTCGACAGCAATACCCTGCTCGCGCGCGGCAAGCACACAATCCAGACGGTCGTCGATCAGCAGGGCGACCTGACCGGTCTTGCCGGCCTGTGCGATTGCCTGCGCGGCATCGCCCGTCAGCGCGATGATCTCGCGGGCGCTTGCCACCTTGGAGCGCACCTGGATGCAGGTAAAGCCGGCGTCGAGTGCCTGGGCCACCACATCGCCCACGGGGCGCCCGAGGGTGTTTTCGGGGCCGAGTACCAGATAGGCGGAGATATCAAGGTTGTCGCGGATGCTCATCGTGCTTCCTCCTGCTTTTTGATCTGCGCTTCCATGCGCTCGAGTTTGCCGGTCATGGTGTCGGTAAATCCAGGTCGAATATCGGCTTTGAGCACGACTTCGGTTCGGATGCCCTTGCTCGCTAACACAAAGGTCGCGTCGCGCACGACCTGCATGACCTCGTCCCAGTCGCCCTCGATCTCGGTGAACATCGAGGTGGTGCGGTTGGGAAGGCCGCTCTCGCGAATGACGCGCACGACCTCGGCGACCTCGGCGGACAGTTCATCGCCGGTGCCGCACGGGGCGATGGCCACAGCGACGAGCGTGTTCATGCCGGCATTGGTTGCGGGCTCGGACATGGCTTATGCCTCCTCGAGCTCGAGTTGGTTATCGGCGATGTCTTGGGCGGTTGCGCGGTAGAGCTCGTCGATAAAGGCGACCTTAAAGCTTGCCGGGGCATCGGCGACGGCGGCGGCACGCGTGCCGGCGACGTTGTAGACGGCGGTACCGCAGACGGCTGCCGTAAACGGATCGGCAGCGCAGGCGTACACGGCCAGCACGCCGCCCTGCGAGCAACCGCAGCCGGTAATCTTGGACATGAGCGGGCTGCCGCCGTGGGATTTGGCCACGGTCGTGCCGTCGGTAATCAGGTCGACTTCGCCCGAGACCACAACGGCGCCGCCGGTGTAGCGAGCGAGCGCCACGGCGGCATCGCGGGCGGCGTCGACCGTGTCGGTGGTATCGACACCACGTACGCGGCTCAGATCGGCCGACTCGCCCTCAAGACCCCACAGGCCGGAGAGTGCGATGATCTCGGAGGCGTTGCCGCGTACGATGGCGGGCTTGTACTGCTTGAGCTCGTTTACCAGCTGGGTGCGCAGGCTACCGATGCCCAGACCCACCGGATCGAGCACCCAGGGCTTGCCGGCGTCGTGTGCCGCCTTGGCCGCGCGGGGAATCGTCTGCTCGTAGATGGGGAAGAGCGTGCCCATGTTGAGATAGATGGCGCCGCCGCCGGCAACGAGCGCCTCGCCCTCGTCGGGCAGATAGACCATGGCGGCCGAACCGCCCACGGCGAGCTGCGCGTTGGCGACAAAGTCGATCGTCACCGTGTTGGTGATGGAGCCGGCCATCGGATTGGTGGCTCGAATCTCCTCTACGGCCTTGACCATATGTTGCTTAAGCTGTTCCGAATCAATCACTGCACATGCCTCCTTGGCATAGAAAAGGGGCGCTGTGCATAGACAGCGCCCCTGTAAAGGCGGCATGCTCCCTACGCCAGCATTAACTGACAGGTTCAAAGGATTGGGCCCCATGCCCTCTCAGCCTTGTGGTTTGCACCGCCGGCACTCCCGCATCGAATCTGTTGTTCCCTATACTAGCGCACCTGCCAAAAAGGGACAGGTTTATTTTGGCTGGTCGTTACAATAGGTAGGACCGATACGAATGGGGGCCTTATGATTAAACTTGTGCTGACCGATATGGACGATACGCTGATTCCAGCCGGGCATGACGGAGCCAGCGACTACGCCATCGAGGGCATTCATGCCATGCAGGCGGCGGGTCTGCACTTTGGCCCGGTTTCGGGTCGCCAGCCGTCCGCGATGGGCTGGATGTTCAAAAATCGTTCCGAG
>CABRFW010000244.1 GCA_902470265.1 uncultured Collinsella sp. | reverse complement strand
ACGCTGCTGTTCCACTTCCTGTCGCGCGGTAAGGTGCCGGCATTTTTGGGCTCATCGTTTGCCTTTATTGCCGGTTATGCCGCAATCGCGCCCAACGGCGAGACCGAGCTTTTGCCTTACGCCTGCCTGGGCGTAGCTTGTGCCGGCCTGCTCTATCCGGTGCTGGCGGCCCTGTTCCGCGCCTTTGGCGCCAAGCGCGTTATGCGCTTCTTCCCGCCGGTGGTGACTGGCCCTATCGTCATTTCCATCGGCCTGATCCTAGCGAGCTCTGCCATTGCCAACTGTCAGACCAACTGGCTTGTCGCCGTTATCGCTGTGGCCGTGATCATCATCTGCAACATCTGGGGCCACGGCATGGTCAAGATCGTGCCGATTCTGCTGGGCGTGGTGGTGAGCTATGCCGTTGCGGCTGCGTTGGGTGAGGTCGACTTCTCTGGCGTCGCAGCTGCCCCCTGGGTTGGCTTGCCCGTCGTGTGGGACAACACCGTGTTTGCGCTCTTTGGACCGCAGTTCGATAGCGGTCTTGCCACGACGGCCATCATCACCATCATGCCGCTGGCCTTTGCGACCATGATCGAGCATATCGGTGACATCTCGGCTATCGGCTCCACTTGCGAGCGTAACTACATCGCCGATCCCGGCCTGCACCGCACGCTACTCGGCGATGGCCTTGCCACGATTCTGGCTTCGCTCTTTGGCGCTCCGGCCAACACCACGTATGGTGAGAACACCGGCGTGCTTGCCCTGACGCGTGTGTTCGACCCGCGCGTGATTCGCATTGCCGCGTGCTGCGCTATCGTGCTTTCGTTCTGCCCCAAGTTTGCTGCCGTGATTGCCGCCATGCCGGCGTGTGTAATCGGCGGCGTGTCGCTTGTGCTCTATGGCATGATCAGCGCCGTGGGCGTTCGCAACCTCATCGAGAACCAGGTCGATTTCCAGAACAACCGCAACGTGCTGGTGGCCGCGCTGGTGCTCGTGCTCTCGCTCGGCATCGCGTACAGCACCGCCGGTGCCATCGTGCTGGAGCTGGGCGGCGTGACGATTTCGCTTTCGGGCCTTGCCGTGGGCTCGCTGGTGGGCATTGTGCTCAACGCCATCCTGCCCGGTAACGACTTTGAGTTCGATACTTCCGAGCTTGAGGAGACTGCTGAATAGTAGCTGCGTTCAGCCAAATTAAAAATGGCGTCCATGCGTATGTACGCGTGGACGCCATTTTTAATGCGTCAGTATCCAGTGGATGCCGCGTGCCATGCGCAGGTCAGTTTGGGCAAAGTGATTGCCGGGGTTGAGCTCCAGCGTTGTTGGAATGCCGCGCTCGACGAGCAGCGCTTCCATCGCGCGTGTGTCGTCGAGTACGTGCCGCATCATGCGGTTGGGCGTCTTGGTCTCTTTTTTGCCGAGCGACAGGTAGGCGGCATCGGGCGCGTTCGGCATCGTGTGCTCGTGCGCGTAGTCGATAAAACCGGGAAACCACAGCGACCCCGATGCACTCGCCGCGCGCTCAAAGACATCGGTTTGCCAAAGTGTCCACAGTGCAAAAAGACCCGCCAACGAGTAGCCGGCAACGCCGCGCCAGGTGGGTGGTTGCGGGAGCGATGATTCGGCCTGGGGGATTATCTGCTTCAACAACTCGTCAAGAAAACCAGCAGCCTGTCCGCCAAAGGGTTCGGCATCTCGTATAGTTCCGTCGCATTCCCAGGGGCTCAGCTCGCGATTCCAATCGAGCCCTCCAATGGCGACAAGGGTGAATGGCGGGCAGTCGAGCTCTCGGCAGCGCTCGTAGACTCCACTACCGTCGCCCATGACCACGGGGAGGTAGATGACAGGCGCGCCTTCCGCACACTCTGAATAAACGGTTATCTGCTTCTGATGCGCTTCCAAGGCAGGCTTCTCTCGGTGCTGTGATATTGACAGCCTCAATTGTCGCACGCTGGCACGGGGGCAGACGCTAAAAGAAAGGCGCGGAGCCGCTCGATGCGACTCCGCGCTTTGGTGTTCTGCTTTGGCAGCTTTGCCGTTACGCTACGAAGAAGTAGACGAGGAAGGCAAGGGCTGCGATCCACATGAGCGGCTTGATCTTGGAGGCCTCGCCCTTAAAGAGCGCGACGATCACGTAGGCGATAAAGCCCAGACCGATGCCGGCAGAGATGGAGTAGGTGAAGGGCACACCGGCGACAATCATGAACGCCGGGAAACCCTGCGACACGTCGGACCAGTCGATCTCGGAGGCCTCGCTCATCATGAGGTAGCCGACGTAGACCAGAGCACCGCAGGTGGCGGCGCTGGAAACGATGGTGACGATGGGGGAGAAGAACGCGGCGAGAATGAACAGCACGCCGGTGGTGACGGAGGTGAGGCCCGTGCGGCCACCGTCGGCGGCGCCGGAAGTGGACTCGACGAAGGTGGTGATGGAGGAGACGCCCATAAAGCCACCGGCAGCAGCGGCCACGGAGTCGACGACCAGGATGGGACGGATGTCCTCGACATTGCCGTCCTCGGTCAAGAACTCGCCCTGCTTGGCGACGGCCATCGCGGTGCCCATGGTGTCGAAGAAGTCACTCATGAGCAGCGAGAAGGCAACGACGAGCAGCATCGGGTCGGTCAGAACCTTCACGATGGCCATGTTGCCGTCTGCGGTGCTGGCAAACGGGGCGCCAAAGGTCGAGAAGTCGAGCGGTGCGATGAGGCCCTCGGGGGCGTGGGTGACGCCCAGCGGGATACCGGCGATAACGGCGACGATGATGCCGATGAGCAGCGAGCCCGGCACGTTGCGGGAAGCCAGGGCAACCGTCACGA
>CABRFW010000243.1 GCA_902470265.1 uncultured Collinsella sp. | reverse complement strand
TATGTCTGACAAGCGCCGCACCTTTGCCGTTATCGACGGCAACTCGCTCATGCATCGCGCCTTCCACGCCGTGCCGCCGACTATGAACGCGCCGGACGGTCGCCCCACCAACGCGATCTTCGGCTTCCTGAACATGTTTCTTAAGATGATCGATGCCTTTAACCCCGACGGCGTGGTCGTGGCGTTTGATAAGGGCAAGCCGCGCGTGCGCATGGAGATGCTGCCGCAGTATAAGGCGCAGCGCCCGCCCATGGACCCCGATCTGCATGCGCAGTTCCCTATGATTAAGGAGCTGCTCACCGCGCTCAACGTGCCGATTCTGCAGTCCGAGGGCTGGGAAGGCGACGATATCCTGGGTACTATGGCGCGCCTGGGCGAGCAGGCCGGCTGCGACATGCTGCTGGTGACCGGTGATCGCGATATGTATCAGCTCGTGACCGAGCACGTCAACGTGGTCTCGACCCGCAAGGGCCTGTCCGACGTGGCGATCATGACGCCCGAGAGCGTGGACGATCTGTATCACGGCATCACGCCGGCGCTCGTGCCCGACTTTTATGGTCTGAAGGGCGACACGTCCGATAACATCCCCGGCGTGCCGGGCATCGGCCCCAAAAAGGCGAGCGCGCTCATTGCGCAGTACGGTAGCCTGGACGAGGTCATCGCGCATGCCGACGAGGTCAAGGGCAAGATGGGCGAAAACCTGCGCGCACACATCGACGATGCTCTGCTGAGCCGCAAGGTCGCGACCATCCGCACCGATGCGCCCGTTGAACTCGATTTTGAGGCGACGTCCTTCCCGGCGTATTCTGCCGATGAGGTTTCCGCGGCACTGGGTACGCTCGGCATCACCGCCATGCAGAACCGTTTCTTGGCGCTGATCGGTGACGAGGGTGGCGCTGCTGCCGCTGCTAGAACGTTTGAGATGCCCACGATTGAGCGCACCGCTGCCGGCGATGCCGAGGCGCTTGCTGACGTGGCGTCCGAGGTTTCGCGTGCGATCGAGGCGGGCGAGTGGGTCGCCACCGTGGTGGACGATGACAAGGAAGAGGGCGCGCTCTTTGGACTGACGCGCACGCTGTGGTTGGCGACGTCCAAGGGCCTCTTCGCGCTCGAGGAGGGCGACAGCTGCGCGGCGGCTGAGGTTGAGGGCTTCAACTTCGTCCACGGCGTGATTGCTGGCGTGCTCGCGCGTCTGTTTATGGAGGGTCGCGTGGCGAGCCCGGATATGAAGGCGCTGTTGCACGAGCTTTCGCCCGTCGATTCTTCTGAGCCCGAGCTCATGGATCCGCTCGCTACCGATTCCACGCGTATCTTCGATACCGTGGTCGCTGCCTATCTGCTGGATTCCGATCGCTCCGAGTTCGATGAGGCATATCTTGCCGATACGTATCTGCAGATGGCGCTGCCTGCGGCGCGCGGCGCAGAGGGTGCCGGTGAGGACGCTCCGGCGCCTGCCGCCCGTACTGCGGCTCTGACGCTGGCGCTCGTGGCACCGTTGCGCGAGTGCATGGCCCGTGAGAATGCCGCCAACGTGTTCGATGGCATCGAGATGCCGCTCGTTCCGGTACTTGCCAAGATGGAGCGCGCGGGCATGCTCGTGGACCCCGACCGTCTGCACAGTCTGTCCGAGGGTCTGGCGACCCAGATTACCGAGGTTGAGCGCAGTATTCGCGACCTGGCGGGTGACGAGACCTTTAATATTGGCAGTCCCATGCAGCTGTCGCACGTGCTCTTTGATGTGATGGGGCTTCCGACCAAGGGCCTCAAGAAGACTAAGCGCGGCTATTATTCGACCAACGCCAAGGTGCTGAGTGACCTTGCGCGTGACCACGAAATCGTGCGTCTGATCTTGGACTGGCGTGAGAAGTCTAAGATCAAGTCCACCTATCTGGACACGCTGGGCCCGCTACGCCGTGGTGACGGTCGCGTACACACTACGTACAACCAGACCATCACGGCAACGGGGCGTCTGTCCTCGAGCGACCCGAACCTGCAGAACATCCCGACGCGCTCGGAGCTGGGTCGTACCGTCAAGACGGCGTTTTCGGCAGGCGAGGGAAGCGTCTTTTCGGCGGTGGACTACTCGCAGATCGAGCTGCGTCTGCTGGCGCATCTCTCAGGTGACGAGCACTTGGTGCGCGCCTTTAACGAGGGCGAGGACTTCCATGCCGAGACGGCGGCGCGCGTGTTCGGTGTGCCGGTGTCCGAGGTAACGCCCGACCTGCGCAGTCGCGCCAAGGCCGTGAACTTTGGCATCGTGTATGGCCAGCAGGCCTACGGCCTGTCGCAGTCGCTGCATATCTCGATGGCCGAGGCACGCGACATGATCGACCGCTACTACGAGGCCTACCCGGGCGTGCGCACGTTCCTCGACAACGTGGTGGCACGCGCCAAGCAGACGGGCTACGCCGAGACCATGTACGGCCGCCGTCGTCATATTCCGGAGCTCAAGGCCAAAAACCCGCAACTCCGCGGCTTTGGCGAGCGCACGGCCATGAACCATCCCATGCAGGGAACCGCCGCCGACATCATCAAGATCGCGATGGCCCGCGTAAGCCGCCGCCTGGAAGAGGAAGGCTTTGCCGCCCACATGATCCTGCAAGTGCACGACGAACTGGACTTTGAGTGCCCCATCGACGAAGTCGAGCGCCTAACCACCATGGTCCGCGACGTCATGGAGCACGTAGTAGACCTCCGCGTCCCCCTAATCGCCGAAGCCAGCACCGGCATAACCTGGGCCGATGCCAAATAAAGAAGTACCCACAACCCCAAAGTAACCAAAACCAGAAGGGGGCTCCTTGCCA
>CABRFW010000242.1 GCA_902470265.1 uncultured Collinsella sp. | reverse complement strand
CAAGCATCGTCTTGTACCAAGTTGGCGAGTCCTCGCGCTGGCTGCGGACCAGGTCGATCTTCTCGCGCGGGTAGTAGATGAGCGTGCACAGCTCGCCCTTTTCGTCAAAGGAGAGCGTGTCGCCAAAAATTTCGTCGACATGCTCGCGCACGACGCCCGAGCAGTTGTTGAGGATGTGCATAAAGGCTTCGTACTCGCCATGCACGTCGCTCATAAAATGCTCGGTGCCCTTGGGTAGGTTGAGGATGGCCGAGAGGTTGATAATTTCGGTAAACGCGGATTGTTCGGTGGGGAACTGTCTCGACAGCAGGCGCAGATACTTGAAGTCTTGCGGGTTGCGATCGAATGCGACCATGAAACACCTTCCGATGGGGCTGGTAAAACTGATAAACAGCGTCAAACGTTTATCAGTATGCGCCGCTTTTGTTTCGATTTTGCGCCGGCGGCTGAATTGTCGGCTGAACGGTTTGGTAAATCGATTTAGTTGAGGTGGATATGGCGGTTGAGTGGAGACGACAGAAGGTGTTTTCTCAGATATTTATGCGTGGGGCCGGTGGAGACGATGGTGGTAAAGATGTTCGCTATTTTTGGTTCGATTTGGTAAATAGTGGACATATGTACCGTATGTAGGCTCACTGTGCGATAATTTGCGCAGCAATGAGTAAGGAGCCTCATATGAGTGATTTTGTCCTGACCTGTGAATCCGCCGCCGACCGAACCCGTGAGTTCTTTGCGTCGCGCAATATCCCTGTCGTGTGTTTTCATTACGAGATCGACGATGTTGTCCATACGGACGATCTGTATCAGTCGATTACGCCGGACAAGTTTTTTGCCCAGATTGCCGCGGGCGCCATGCCCAAGACGTCTCAGGTGAGCGTGGGTGAGTACAAGGAGTTTTGGGAGCCGTTTGTTGCCGAGGGTAAAGACGTGCTGCACCTGGCGTTGTCGTCGGGTATTTCGGGCACGTATGGATCGGCCTGCGTTGCGGCGCAGATGCTCGCGGATCGCTATCCCCAGGGCGGCAAGGTGCGCGTCATCGATTCGCTGGCGGCGTCTTCGGGCTTTGGCCTGTTGCTGGAATATGCCGCCGACGTGCGCGATAGCGGGGCTTCACTCGACGAGACGGCTGCCTGGATCGAGGAGCACAAACTCAACCTGCACCACTGGTTCTTCTCGACCGATCTGTCGAGCTATCTACGAGGCGGTCGCATTTCGGCTGCGAGTGCGATCATCGGCACGGCGCTTAAGATTTGCCCGCTTATGACGGTCGATTGCGACGGCAAGCTGTCGCCACGTGAGAAGATTCGCACTAAGAAGCGCGCGATTTCCGAGATGGCCAAGACCATGATGGCACACGTGCAGGACGGTGCGGATTATTCGGGTAAGTGCATCATGTCGCACTCGGCGTGCCGCGAGGATGCCGAGGCAGTTGCGGCGCTGATTGAGGAACAGGTTCCGCAGCTTAAAGGCAAGATTGAGATCAATGACATCGGTACTCTGATTGGCTCGCATACCGGACCTGGTACGGTGGCGCTCTTCTTTATGGGCGACAAGCGCGTGGATTAATTTGCCCCATCACGTCGCTGCATGATTGCTCAAACGAAAACGGCCCGCCTCACGTTTGTGGGGCGGGCCTTGCTGTTACGATTAGCGTTTCTTTCCGCGGAAGAAGAAGCCGTGCAGTGACGGCTTGAGGCCGCGGTTGGCGCGATGCTCCTCGACGCGCTCGTGGATCGAAGCGACGCGCTCGATGACTTCGTCGGGAATCGGCACATCGGGATTCATGTTCTCGACCTGGCTGACCTCGGCGGCGGCGACCTGGTCGATAATGGGCACATCGTCGCGCGAGATGACAGGTGTGGCTTCTTCCTTCATCTTGCGATAACGCTGCATCATGTCGGTCTGTAGCTGCTGTGCCGAAGGCGGCGTCCAGATGATGGCGTTGGCGCCGGCGGCGATGGTCTCACGGATGCTCTCGGGCGTCTTGCCGCCCGGCGCGATGAGCGGCAGGTTGGGATAGTGCTCGCGCAGTTCACGCAGGACCTGGGGCGTGTTTTTGCCGGCGGCGATGTTGAGAATCTTGGCTCCGGCGCGCACTTTGGCATGCGCATCGTCGTCGCAACGTACGACCGTGGCGATGACGGGGATGTCGGCGATGTTGGTGATGTGCTCGACCATCTCGGCAGTAGCGGGGGAGTTGACCACGCAGCCCGCCGCGCCCTGCATCTCGGAGACGGCTGCCATCTGCACGGAGCGCTTACCGGTCGTAGTTCCGCCGCCCACGCCTACAAAGACCGGGCACTCGGCGACGGTCAGCAGCGCTTGCGTAATGGCGGGCTGCGGCGTGAAAGGGTAGACCGCAAAAACGGCATCGGCGTTGGAGTTGCGGATAACCGCGACATCGGTAGTGTAAATGAGCGACTTGATGCGGCGGCCGAAGAGCGTGAAGCCGCTGGCCTCCTCGATCTCGTCGGGCATGCGAAGAGCAGCCTTGCGCAGACGTCCGTCGATGGGCAGGGGCTCCATGGGGAGCAGTCCGTTGGGGGTCACGGCTACCTGGGGCTCGGTGAACTCGTCTGCGAGCTCGACCTCGGAGAAATCGACCGAGGCGACGATGTCCTCGTGAACCTCGGCGGGTACATCGATGGGAGCTTGGTCGTTTGCCGCGGCAGGCGTGTCGAAGGAGCTGGTGCCGACGAAGGCGTCGACGCGCTCATTTAGATCGTTGAGGGTATCCATGGAGGCTCGATTCTATGTGATAACGGCCGGCGCTATGCAGCCGGAATTGCGAATGCTAAATCGTTTGACGA
>CABRFW010000241.1 GCA_902470265.1 uncultured Collinsella sp. | reverse complement strand
CACTGCAGCTTGTAGTCCCAGCCCGAAGGTTCATCGGCCGTGGCGAAGTGCGTAAATACGCCGTCGCACTGAATACCGCGATGGAAGCTGATGCCGCGGACAAAGTCGAGCACCTGCGTGTAGTGAACGCCGATACGATTCATGCCCGTCTCGATGGCAAGATGGTACTTGCCCACTTTGCCCGCCGCGACGGCACATTCGCCATACGCAAGAGCAAAGTCAGACGTATAGACCGAGGGCATGATATCGAACTCGAGCAATGCAGGAATAGCCTCGATAGGCGGCTCGCTTAGAATCAGGATGGGCTTAGTAATCCCGCCCTGACGGAGCCCAACGCCCTCGTTGACCGTAGCCACGGCAAACATGTCGGCACCGGCCGAATACATGATCTTGGCACACTCAACAGCTCCATGACCATAAGCATCGGCCTTGACCACGCAGCACAGGCGCTGACGCGGATTCAACAAGTTCTTATAGGCCCTCGTGTTGCGACGGAGCGCCCCGCGGTCGATCTCGACCCAGGACCAGCGCGTCAAATCGGCTTTATTCATGATTAGTCATCCGACCCTTCGTCCATGATTCCCAGATCTTCGAGCGCATCCTTTGCCGCCAGCTCCATGGCAGGACCGATCAAGTCGATAAGATCGGTCGCGATAACGCTCTTCTCACCATACTCCGTCGCCGCAGCAAAACCGGCGTAGCTGTGAAGTGCGACGGCGTACGAATACAGCAACTCCCAACGATCCATCTCGTCGCGCATGGTGGCAAGCGTGCCGGCCAAAATACCCGCGAGAACATCACCAGAACCGGCAGTTGCCAGAGAAGCCGGACCCGAGAGTGGCAGCAGCACGCGCTCAACGCCACAGATAGCCGTCGTCGGCCCCTTGGCTATGACCACCAGATTGTCGGAACCTGCAGCCCAGACAACCTTCTGCGCAGCTGCAATCGCGGTACCAAGGTCGTTCACCTCGTCACCGGCAACCAGACGCGAAAGCTCACGATAGTGCGGCGTCATAACCAACGGCTGTTCGCGACGATACATCTCGGGATTACTATCAATACCGTCAATGGCAATCTTAGCAAGGCAGTTGAGTGCATCGGCGTCCAAGATGAGCGGTACATCAAGCTCGAGCAAGCCCGAAACCACTTGCATAGCGCCAGCAGACGTCGTCATACCGGGACCGCACAGCACGCAGCTGTACTTCTTTGCGATCTCGCACACAGTCATGCGCGCAGCGGCGCCAAAGGAGCCGCGGGAATCAGACGGAATAGCAAAGACGGGAATCGAAGGAAGTGCCATGCGAATAAGATTGGCGCAGGCGTCAGGAGCCGCGACTGCCACGTAACCAGCACCCACGCGAGCTGCAGACTTGGCCGCCATAATGGCAGCACCAGGATATTGCGCAGATCCGGCGACAATAAGCACAGAGCCACGGGAATACTTATCGATATTCGTAGGTAGTGGGGCAAAGTAATCAACTAAGTCACCGGGCTCGACAATCTCGGCGGCGTGGTCGACATCATCGATGACCTCGTCAAGACGGTCGTAAAGATTGCCGCAGATCAAATCGCCAGCATACTCAGGACCATCAGCGCTATACAGACCAATCTTGGGCGCAATCATCGTCACCGTATGCTCGGCACGAATGCAGTCGTCATCAACAACGCCCGTCTCGGCATTCAGGCCCGAGGGAACATCAATGGATACGACACAATCGGCGCATTCATTGACCGTAGGAATCCAGATGGAGAACGGCGCACGCAGATTTCCGTGGAAACCGGTACCAAAAATGGCATCGACAACAACATCCGCCTTATCGATCAAAACCTCGAGTTCGTCACGCGAGGGGCCGACGCAAACGTGCACATCGCGGCCGGCAGTACGACGAGCAACATGACGTGCCAGAGCAGCAGGAATCTCATCCGGCTCAACCGGAGAAACGATATCCACATCCACACCCTTATGGCTCAGGATATCGGCGGCAACCCAACCGTCGCCGCCATTATTACCAAAACCGACCAGAACGAGAACCCGATCGGGATTGAGCTTCAAGACCTCGTTGGCGGCAAACTCACCCGCTAGCTCCATAAGCTCGGCCTTCGAAGTCCCTTCGCGTTCGATGATATCCTCGAGACGAACGACTTCTTCGGTACTCAAAACCGGTTTCATCTATGCTCCTAGCGTATCTTGCGAAGCATCGCCCAGGTGCTCCGTCAATGCTGAATTCTGCAGCTGCTCAAGCTCATCTAAAACAGAGCGAGCCTCTTTAAATGTCTGCGCTACGCGTTTCTTGGTGCTCACCTTTTCCTCTTTTGGCTTAGGCCGAGCATCTTCGGTAATCGCGATGGCATTCGCAACGGCCAAGTCTCCTGTAAGCGTAATGGAAAGAGCGACCTCAACAACACCCAGTTCTTGAGCGATCTCGAGAGCACGGCCCGAAAGCAGCGCCTTCGGTTTGCCGAGTTTATCACGCGTAACCGAAACATCCTTACGACCCACGCCTTGACTAAAACCCGTGCCGAGAGCTTTAAGTACCGCCTCGCGCGAAGCAAAGCGGCTCGCATAGTGAGCAGCGGGACGCGATGATGCATCGCAATACGCACGCTCTTCTTCGGTAAACACACGCCGAGCAAACGACGGCGTCTTTTCAAGAATTGATTTCATGCGGGAAATCTCGACGATATCAACGCCGATACCAGCTTCAGCCATGTTCACCTCCATATCGCACAGACTAAGTTATTGTAGCCCGTTCGCAGAAGATGCGACAAACGAGGGTTATAAAACACAGCTACTATGTGAGACAAAAGCCCGTAAACGAAAAAAGGGGGAGGC
>CABRFW010000240.1 GCA_902470265.1 uncultured Collinsella sp. | reverse complement strand
CGTTGGTCTTGGCGCCCATGTTCTGCAGTTCAACACGGCCCTTGAGGGTGCCAAAGTAGTGGCCCAGGTGCAAGCGTCCGGTGGGGCGATCACCGGTGAGCATGGTGAACTTCTCGGGCGTATTGGCCAGGCCCTCGCGAATGGCGTTGCTCTTTTGCAGCGCGACTTCGTAGCTGTTCTCGTTTGGCATGATTGCTCCTAACGTATGTTCATGGGTCAAGATGATAACGCGTTTATTGGAGGGGCGGGAGAGGGGCGGCTTGTGCGATGGGTGCGGCGCGGCCGCGCTTGGCCAACGGTGCCTTGGCACATCCTCGGCAGCTTGCCCTAGAGCTTGTGGTGGCGCTCTTCTTTGCGCTCCTCGGCTGCCTGCTCTTCCTGCTTAAAGGCGGGGTCGTCGGGGGTGACGAGCTCGTCCTCGTGCGTGCGCTTGTTGTAATGGTGGCGCAGCACGGGCTCAAACAGATGTAGATGCTTGGCAAAGGCCGCCGAGCCAATGGCGAGCACGGTAAAAATGAGCACGCGCATGGGCACCTCGACCTGATTGATGGCGGCGGCGCCGGCCGAAAGCATGATGCACCAGGCATAGATGAGCAGCACGGCCTGTTTTTGGTTGTAGCCTTCTTGGATCAAGCGGTGGTGGATGTGGCCCTTGTCGGCCTGCCCGATGCTAATGTGGGCGCGCTTGCGGCGCACAATGGCGCTAAACGTGTCGATGATGGGCACGCCGGCAACGATGAGCGGGATGATAAGCGAGGTGAGTGCGGCGGTGCGGCTCACGTTGAGCAGCGAGATGGAGCCCAGCGCAAAGCCCAAAAGCAGCGACCCCGAGTCGCCCAAGAAGATGCTTGCGGGGTTGAAGTTGTAGTGCAAAAAGGCCAGACAGGCGCCAAAGAGCGCAATAGAGAGCGCGGCGGCGTCGATGCGGCCCGAGAGCACAGCCATCGAAAACATGGTGAACGACGCGATGCCGCAGATGCCCGTGGCCAAGCCGTCGAGGCCGTCGATGAGGTTAATGATGTTGGTGAATGCCACCAGATAGATCACGGTAATGGGGTAGGCGAGCCATCCGAGCATGATCTCGCCGGGAGCAAACGGGTTGACGATGACGCCGATTTTTAGGCCGCCGATACAGGCGATGAGCGCGGCGAGGACCTGTCCGGCCAGCTTTTGCTTGGGCGTGAGCTGGAAGACGTCGTCGATAGCGCCGGTCGCAAAGATGACGGTAAAGGAGAGCGCCAGCATGGGATAGCTAATGTGAAGGCGCGGGTGCGGCACCAAAACGGGCGGCCAGCCCAGGTACCAGGTGCCTAGGATTTGCACAATGCAGGCAACGACCAGGCCCAAAAACACCGCCGTTCCGCCCAAGCGCGGGATGGGCTTGGTGTTGATGCGGCGCTTAGAAGGATAGTCGACGGCATCGAGCTTAATTGCCAAGCGCTTGACCAGGGGCACCGCGAGGAAGGTCGTGATAAAGGCCGCCGCTGCCACGCATAGGTACGGTATGTAGCTCGGGGATGAAGCCATGAATCTAAAAACCGCCAAGCGTCGAAGGAAAAGGTCAGAAGAACGCCATGCGCAAAGGGCATAGCCGAACCATGATACTCGACCGAGGGGGGTGCATGGAATTGCACGCAGCGATAATCACGCGCTTACCAGATATTGGGATGTTGTCGATGGCTTGTCGGGATGCCGGCGGGGATCCCTATGGACTGTAATGGTGATTTTCGGCAAAAGAAAACCGCCCCCCCACGTTACGAAAATGAACCCACCTAAAACAGGTGGGTGCCCTCATCGACTGTTCCAGCGTCCTTAACAACGAAGGATACCTGTACTAAGTACGACTGTGTGGGCTCCCTAAATAAACGCGACGGTTCACCCAGTTGCTCCGCGGGGGGCGGAATACCTACATCATAAAGCGGCACTTTATCGATTCCAGTCTTGACATTACAAAAATCGTGTCGGACGATTACGGCGCTTGGGGCTCGAGCCGTCTGTGCGGTTAGTCCTTTTGCGTTTGAGCTGCTGAATCGTTGTTTTGGAGCATGTTTTTATGCTGACGTCGTTGACCGAACTTTTTTCGCCCGCCTGCCATTTGTGTCCGCGCCGTTGCGGTGCGGCGCGCGATGAGGGCGCGCGCGGCGTATGCGGTGCTAACGACACGCTCAGGGTGGCCCGCGCGGCGCTTCATATGTGGGAGGAGCCTCCTATCTCGGGCGAGGCCGGTTCGGGCACGATCTTCTTTAGCGGTTGCTCGCTTAAATGTATCTACTGCCAGAACCACGAGATCTCGACCGGCAATTTTGGCCTTGAGATTTCGCCTGAGCGCCTGGTCGAGATTATGCTGGAACTGCAGGACCAGGGTGCCAACAACATCAATTTGGTGACGGCGACGCACTATGCGCACCTGTTGCCTGCCGCGATTGCCGCGGCACGGATGCGCGGGCTAGTCATCCCGATCGTCTACAACACGAGTGGTTACGAGCGTGCGAGTGCCGTGGCGGCGCTGGGCGACCTGGTCGATGTGTGGCTCACCGACTTTAAATATGCCGATGCCGGGCTTGCGCAGTCGCTTTCTCATATTAAGGACTACCCGCGCGTGGCCGTGTCGGGTCTGGCCCAGATGGCGCGCGAGATCGATCGCCGCGGGGGAGAGTTGGTGGATGAGGGCGGGCTCATGAAGCGCGGCATCATCGTGCGCCACCTGGTGCTTCCGGGGCATGCGGACGATTCGTGTCGCGTACTGGACCTGGTGTGGCAGACGGTGGGCGACGTGCCGATCTCGGTCATGAACCAATACACGCCCAATGCCCTCATGCGCGAGCAGGGCGGCG
>CABRFW010000239.1 GCA_902470265.1 uncultured Collinsella sp. | reverse complement strand
CGACGCCGATCGCAAGCTCGCCGCTGCCGCTGCGGAGGCCGAGCAGCCTACCGAGCGCATCCTAATTGGCGAGGACGAGGCCGCCGCGGGCGACGATGATGGTCAGAAGTCTGTATCCAAGCCGGCTCAGTATTACACCTATACGCCCGCCGAGACCTCTGAGGAGTCCTGCGATGAGTAGCGAAGCAACCTGCCCTATCACGCTGACCGTTGCCGGTGACCCGCGTCTCGCTCGCCTTGTGCGCATGACGGCAGCCAACGTTGGTGCCCTGTGCTCTATGTCTGTCGATCGCATCGAGGACATCCGCATGGCTGCTGAGGAGGCTTTCATCTTTGGTTGCACCGCGGTCGACTGCGATGACATCACCATCAAATTCGATGTCGATGAGACCCACGTTGGCATGACTATTACCTTTGGCGACCAGGCTACGGTCGATGAAGACGACCAGGCTGCGGTGTATGCCGAGCTCATCCTCGCGAGCGTGTGCGACTCCTACGAAAAGACTACGGCGCCCCTGACGCTTTCCCTCGACCTCAAGGCGGATATCTAATATGACCGAACGTTCCCGGAGCGGCAAGACCGCTTGGGACAAGGAGAAAACCCGCGAGCTGTTTCGTCGCTACAAAGAAACCGGTGATCCGGACGCGCGCGAGCAGCTCGTCATGTCCCATATGAACCTGGTAAGGTTTCTTGCCAACAAATTTAAGAACCGCGGCGAGCCGCTCGATGACCTGATGCAGGTTGGTTATTTGGGCCTGCTCAAGGCTATCGACCGCTTTGACCCTGAGCGCGGACTCGAGTTCACCACGTTTGCCACGCCTACCATCTTGGGCGAGATTAAGCGTCACTTCCGCGACAAGGGCTGGAGCGTGCGCGTGCCCCGTCGCTTGCAGGAGCTCTCGGCCAAGGTCAACCAGGCTACCGATAAGCTCACCAACGAGCTACAGCGCTCGCCTAAGGTTGAGGAAATCGCTGAGTACTTGGACGTGACGGTCGATGAGGTGCTGGAGGCCATGGAATCGTCTTCGGCCTATACCTCGGTGCCCATCGAGGCTCCTGGTGCGTCCGATTCGGACGATGCCCCCTCGATTCTCGACCGTTACGCCGACGACGACAACGAGCTCGACTTTACCGATGACCGCCTAGTGATCGAGGAAGCCATCCGTGATTTCTCGCCGCGCGAGCGCGAGGTGATTGAGCTGCGCTTTGTGAAGGGCATGACCCAGATCGAGATCGCCAAGAAGCTGGGTATTTCTCAGGTACAGGTTTCGCGTCTGCTGCGCCGCACGCTTAAGAAGATTCAGGACAAGATCGACCCCGACGGAGTGATGATTCGTTCATGAGTGAGCACCCCCAACAAACCGATCGCGTGCTGCGCGACACCCGCATTCTGACGCTGCGCATTTGGGCTGTTGTCGGCTGCATTGTTATTGCTGCTGTCATCTTTAACCTTATGGGCATCCTGGCACCGGTTATTGAGTTTCTTGCCGTCGGCTCCATCATTGCTTTTGTGATGTCCCCGATCACCAACTGGCTCGAGCACCATGGCGTGAATCGCGGCATCGGTTCGCTTATCGCGCTTATTGTTGTTGTTGCCGTGCTCGTCGGTGTCGTTTGCATCTTGTCGCCGATTCTCTTTGGTCAGATCATGGAAGTCCTGAGCCGCCTGCCCGAGCAGCTTCGTGTTGCGGGTGGCGATCTCAATGAGATGATCTCGCATGCCAAGACGCTCAACAACACGCCGCTCAAGGAGTATTTGGACGATAATCTTTCGTCCCTGGTTACCGTGGCATCGAAGTATGTGTCTCAGATTGCTGCCGAGCTTGGTCGCGGTGTGTTCCCGCTCATCACCAATACGGCCTCGCAGTTGTTCGTGATCTTCCTTGGTCTGGTGCTTGCCTACTGGATGGCCTGCGACTACCCTCGCATGCATCACGAGATTTGCACCATCATCGGTCAGGAGAAGGAGACCTCGTACCGCTTTATGGTCGCCATCCTTTCTCGCTCTGTCGGCGGCTACATGCGCGGTATGGTCGTGACGTCCATCTGCGGTGGTTTCCTCGCCTTTATCGGTTTTTTGATCATCGGTCATCCGTATGCGGCGCTCATGGCTATCTTTACCGGCATCATGCATTTGGTTCCGGTCGTCGGTCCCTGGGTGAGCGCAGCAATCGCCACGGTACTCGGCTTCATGTTCAGTCCCATGTTGGCGTTATGGACGCTCATCGTGACGATGGTCGCGCAAAACGTCACCGATAACGTGATTTCGCCTAAGGTTATGCAGAGCTCGGTGCAGGTGCATCCCATCATGAGCCTCACGGCGCTCGTTATTGGCTCGGCACTCATGGGCCCCATCGGCATGATTATTGCCATCCCGCTATGTGCGGCCCTCAAGGGTATCTTCGTGTACTACTTCGAGAATGAGACCGGCCGCCAGCTTGTGGCCTATGACGGCGCCGTGTTTAAGGGCACACCGTACCGCGATGCCGATGGCAACCCGGTCGCCGCCTACGACGCGCTCGGCGACGACACCTTCATCTACGAGTCCGAGCTCATCGGCAACGAGACCGCGCCCGAGGCCCAGGCCATGCCCAAACCCGAGCTCGATAATCCCTGGATGAAGCTCTCGGGCCTTCAGCCCGATGCTACGGGCTTTTTCAAGAATCCCTTCGCCAAAGACGACGATTTCAATATGAACGACGAAACCAAAACCGGCATCGACGGCTCCATGGACGATTCGGATTCTAAATAGGTTCTATTAACGTTTCTTGAAGTTGTAAATGACAAGAAACGCGACCAAAGCGATTGATAAGGGGCCGGCTACATAGAAAAAGAGA
>CABRFW010000238.1 GCA_902470265.1 uncultured Collinsella sp. | reverse complement strand
CCTCCTTTCTCCGCACAAAAAAGGGCCCCAAATGGGACCCTTCTTCAAATTCGTACTGGCGGAGAGCTGGGGATTCGAACCCCAGATGCCCTTTTGGGGCATACTCGCTTAGCAGGCGAGCACCTTCGGCCTCTCGGTCAGCTCTCCGTAACAGCCGTTCTATAGTAACCAAACAGTCGAAGTTGAGCAAGAGGGAATTTTCTAATTGCCTAGCGGCCTTTTCTCCTTGCAGTTTTCGCCCCTACCCCAGCGAGCGGTTGAGGGAGCCGAGCTCGTCGTTGCCCATGGTGCGCCACATTTGGAAGATGCAACCGCGTGCCAGGAAAAAGAAGCCGTTGTCGACCAGTTGAACAGCGGCATCTGCCAGCTGATTCGTCACGACGGACACTGGCGGCAGCTCGAGTCCAGCCTTGCGGATGGTCTCGACCGCTTCCTCGAACGTCGGAGGCTCGCTGACGCCCATCTCGTTCATAAGGCCCTGCATTTCTTCCAGCGCGCTACTGCCCGACTCCTCGCCGCGCGGCACGAGACGGTAACAAGCCAGTGCTAGGTCGAGCTGATCGCAATTCCAATAGGCAAACGCCAAGCGATAGAACAGGTAGCCGATTGCAGAACGATCGCTGGCAATACGTAGGCCGTGGCGCGCCACCTCGATAATCTCGTCAAAGCGCTCCAGACGCGCAAGCACGTTGATGAGCGCAAAGTGCGATTGCATGGACGAACGCGCCAGATCGTAAAGATGGCGCACCTCGGGCAGCGCTCGTTCAAAGTCCTCTTGCTCGGCGTAAAAACTGCAGATCTCGTGCTGGGCAAAGTACAGTGCATCGGGCGCACGAAGGATCCGCACAGAGCGGTCTTCTTCCAACACCGGTAGCACCATGCGCACCAGCTGGTTATCGCAAAACTGCGTTTGAACCGGACCTGTCGCCAAAAGCTCGGCGACCGCGCACTTAGCCTCCAACTCCTCGACAAGACGGGAAAAGCCTTCAAAAGCACCTGTACGGTCGACTTTTGCCTGCTCGCGCAATTCAACAACACGGGCCACGTATGGGTCGTCGTCCTCTTCCATGACCTCCAACTCGTCAGCCGTATCGGCAAGCAGCAGATCGCGCAGCGTCGGCGGCAGCGTGCGATGGTCATCACGCGGACGAGCATGAACCTCCGCAGGCTCAATCGTCTCCGGAGCGGTTGACTCATACGCCTCAAGCACACGCTTGCACGGCATATCGTCCATGTCCATGCTCTCAAGATCCTTGGCGACAGACATGCAATCGGCCAGATAGGCCGCGCGCCCAAAGAAATACGTTGCGACAACGCGCTCGCCATGCTCACTGTCGGGAGCAGCAATCTGCACATAGCAGCGCGTGATGCAGGTGCCCGCGGCAAAACACGCTGCCGCAAGCGTGAGTGCCACGCGCGCATCGTGCTCCGCGGCCCAGATCGCACGCGTATCCTCGTCCAGCTCGCGCCAGGCGTCATCTTGAGCGTCGTATTCACGTTGCGGCATGGCATCCACGACAGACTGCCCAAACCGAACGAGCATAATCCCCTCGGCAACGTTTGCCCGATAGGTATAGTCGAGCCGCGTGACCACGTTGAGCGCCTCAACGATTCGCGCAAAACGCGTGCGCACGTCCCACTCGCCGCCCGGCTGGCACGAAACCGTTCCCGGCTTGGCCCACGGGTTATCGCTCGAAGCCGTATCGAGCAGTCGGGGAACATCGTTGGTCGTCTTGGCGATATGCCACGCATCAAAGAGCGCGCAGCCCTCAAGGCTCGGCGAGGATGCCGCAGGGACCAATCCGGCCCCGATGCGCTCAAGGATGCCGGAGAGGCGGTTGAGACGGCACTCGATGGCAAGCAGCATGTCAATCTCGTCCTGGTCCAACAGGCTACGATCAAAATTGAGATAGAAAATCTTTGAGCGATCAATGCGAGCCAGGCTCATCTCGGACTTGGCAGCGATGGTGCGCAGGCGGGGCAAGTCAATTTCGCTCATAAGGGCGGCGGCATAGCGCTCGATACCGCTCGGATTCTCGGCATGGTCAACGCGGTAAAGCAGCGTCTCGATAGCATCGGGGAGCGGTGCCGTGTTAAAGCCCAAAAACACCTCGACCGGCTCGGACAACTTTACGAGCTTGATCTTGTCGACAACGTTTTGCATACCCTCGTCGAGTCCGCCGGCGTCCGCCGTGTTCACAATAGCGCTTTCGGAGTTGGCAAATATCACGTAACGCAAGAACATCGAGGCCATGAACTCGCCGTAAGGAAGGGCGCGGGTCGAATTCCATGTCTCGTGGTCGGACTGCTCGCGCATGGGGCCTTCGGGAGAGCCGGCAGTTTGCGCACACGCGCGCATTGCACCGTTGGCTTCCCTTACCATGATCTCACCAATACCGGAATCCGACTCGTCAAGGACCAGTTCCATGTCGGGATCGTTGGGCAGCGGAGCCTCGCTGACGGGGCGGTCCACCTTGTACACCTCACCCGAAACGCTTACGTAGCCCAAAAGCGACACATGACTTTTGCCAACGAATTCGACGACATAACAAGATTCATGCTGATCCTCGCCAAAGAGTTTCCAGACCACGCCATATGAGCGTCCCGCAGGCTGCTCGGGCATCGCCGGAAAGCGCTTCTTAGGATCGAGAAACCTGAGCTTGTATGTCGGACGCTCTGCCACGAAATATCACCCTGATCGGTCGTTTGAAGAAGGAGTGGTCGCGAATAAGTCGCGACATCTACTCGGAATCTTACACGAGTCGACAGGAAATCGTCCCTTTGGACGAAAGCACTCAAGCTGGCGTAAAAGAAAAGCCCCCGTTGCCGGGAGCTTTA
>CABRFW010000237.1 GCA_902470265.1 uncultured Collinsella sp. | reverse complement strand
GTCTCATCCTGGATACCGCGGATGACCTTGCCGCCGGAACCGATGACGTCGCGGATCTTGTCGGTCGGAACCTGGATGGAGACGATGCGCGGAGCGGTGCTGCGCGTGGTGTGGCGCGGCTCGGGGATAACATCGAGCATCTTCTGCAGGATGAAGGCGCGACCCTCCTTGGCCTGCTGCAGGGCGCGGGCCAGGATGTCGAAGGTAAGGCCGGTGGCCTTGTTGTCCATCTGCAGGGCGGTGATGCCCTCGGTGGTGCCGGTGACCTTAAAGTCCATGTCGCCCAGGAAGTCCTCGAGACCCTGGATGTCGGACAGGACCACGGTCTTGCCCTCCTCCTGGATCAGGCCCATGGCGATACCGGAGACCGGGCGCTTAATGGGCACGCCGCCGTCCATAAGGGCGAGCGTGGAGCCGCAGGTCGAAGCCATCGAAGAGGAACCGTTGGACTCCATGACCTCGGAGACGACGCGGATGGCATAAGGGAACTCGTTCTCGTCGGGGAGCACCGGAAGCAGGGCGCGCTCGGCCAGGTTGCCATGGCCGATCTCGCGGCGCTTGGGGCTGCCCATGCGGCCGGTCTCGCCGGTGCAGAACGGCGGGAAGTTGTAGTGGTGCATGTAGCGCTTGCCCTCGGTGGGCTCAATGGTATCCAGACGCTGGCCCTCGTTGAGCATACCGAGTGACAGGACGGAGAGCACCTGGGTCTGGCCGCGCTGGAACAGGCCGGAGCCGTGAACGAGCGGCAGGTAGTTATCCTTCACCATGATGGGACGGATCTCGTCGGCAGCACGGCCGTCGACGCGCTCGCCGGTCTCGACGACCATGGTGCGCATGGCCTTCTTCTCGAGCTTCTTGAGCGCCACGGGGATCTCGCGCTCCCAAGCGGCCTGCTCCTCCTCGGTGAACTCGGCGCGGATGGACTCCTTCAGAGCCTCGACCTTACCGATACGGGAAAGCTTGTCGGCATCGCGAAGGGCGGCTGCCATCTCGTCGTAGTGGGCGAAGATGCGCTCCTGGACCTCCTCGACGGGCTGATCGAGCGGGTACTCCTTCTTGACGATGGCACCGTTGACCTGCTCCCACTCGGCAACGAACTCGTCCTGAGCCTGGCAGAAGGCAGCAAGGGCCTCCTGGCCAAACTTCATGGCGGCGAGCATGTCGTCCTCGGAGATCTCCTCGGCGCCGGCCTCGACCATCGAGATGAAGTCGGCAGAGCCGCCCAGCTCCAGGTCCAGATCGGAGTTCTCGCGCTCCTCGTAGGTGGGGTTGACGATAAACTCGCCGGTCTCCACGTTGCGGCCGATGCGCACGCAGGCAAGCGGACCCTCGAAGGGCACGCCGCCGAGCGTCATGGCCAGGGAAGCACCCATGACGTTGATGACATCGAAGGGATTGACCTGGTCGGCGACGAGCGAGGTAGCGACAATGTGCACCTCGTTGCGGAAGCCGTCCGGGAAGCTCGGGCGAATCGGACGGTCGATCATGCGCGCGGTGAGCGTGGCCTTCTCGCTGGGACGGCCCTCACGCTTGAGGTAGCCACCCGGGATGCGGCCGGCGGCGTACATCTTCTCGTTGAAGTCGACGGTCAGCGGGAAGAAGTCGTAGTTCTTACGCTCCTTGGAGACGACCACGGTGTCGAGCATCGTGGTGTCGCCCTGCTTGACCAGGCAGGCGCCGGTGGCCTGCTTGGCAAGCTCGCCCGACTCAAAGGTGTAGGTCTTGCCGTACAGCTCAAAGGTCTTGGATACGAGTGTCATTGTTCTCCTTAACCCCGCAGACCCCTTGTCTGCGGGCTTCTCATGTGACGCGGGCCCCCTGCCCCCGCCACGCTTCAGAGCGTGATTGTTCACGCCCTTACACAAAAAGAGCGCCCCGCTGCGCAGGACGCTCTTAGCATGTACAAATCCTACTGGATGTTGTCGCGGATGCCCAGAGCCTTGATGAGCTCACGGTACTCGACGATGTCGTTCTTCTTGATGTAGGAGAGAAGACGACGACGACGGCCGACGAGCATGAGCAGGCCACGACGGGTGTGGAAGTCCTTCTGGTGGGACTTCATGTGCTCGGTCAGCTCCTTGATGCGCTCGGACAGGATGGCGACCTGAACCTTGGGGTTGCCGGTGTCGACCGGGGTGTTACCGAACTGGGCAGTCAGCTCCGCCTTGCGCTCTTTGGAAACAGTCATTGTTTCACCTTTCGTTTTGCGTCGCCCACGGGCGACTCGATTCGCCTCGGACTGGGAAGCCGCCGGTGGAGCGAGCAACCAAGGTCGAGGTACCAACAGGTCGGTATGTTACCACAAGCAGCCTGCGTCTGCGCATCATCACCGACCCAACATGAATTCCATCGCACGGAGTCGCTGATCGGTATGCGTTGCCGCCCAGACATGCGAAAGCCCGAGCAAAAACGCCGCAGTATGCGGGTCGATCTTTTGATCCATAAGCTCGTCGAAAGTCATGCCCATAAGGGCGCGCAGCCAGGCGACCTCGCCGGTCGACACGAGCTCGGCACCGGGAACGCTCGACGCGCACGACCCGCACATGAGCCCGCCGGCCTGGGGCGAAAAATACGACAGCATAGGGTCGCCGCACGAAACACAGGCAGAAAAATCAGGACGATACCCAATATGCGACAGCAGCTTAAAGACAAAGGCTGCTACCAGGAGGTCCATGTGTGCCGTATCGAGGCCGCCACCCACAAGTCCCAAGGCGCGCGAGGAAATGGCAAAGGTAAACGGATCCTCGGCATCCTCAAACGAACATACGCGCGCGACCTCGGCGATCGCACTCGCCGCACAGGTCACCTCATAATCGGGGGCGGCGCCAAGGGGGGCCTCCAACAACTCGGCCTGCGACACA
>CABRFW010000236.1 GCA_902470265.1 uncultured Collinsella sp. | reverse complement strand
GCGGCCGGGCCAGCTGAGAAGTTGTGCACACGTGCCATCTTCTAGTTCCCCTCGTAGTCGTTTGAACGTTCGGGATACTTTAGCACAGTGGAGCGTCAGGCGCGACCGAATCATAGCAAAACCCGAGTGCGCCGCTATGATTTACAGGATGGTTACATGGGGGAGGGGTGCTTTACTCCTCGGGCAAATCCAAATCTGCGAGCGAAGGCATGAGGTTCTCTAGGCGCTTGATTTCTTCGTCGCAAATTAGCTAACCCCTGGTCACTACGACGCGAGCGTGGCGATGACGGCTTCGTCGCCGGCGTATATGAGGGTGTTTCCGTCGGGGATAATCGTTTGGCCGTCGCGCTTGAGCATCACCACAATAAACGGGTGCTTGCCTTGCGGCACGTCGCGCAGGCGCTGGCCGGCCAGACGACCGTGGGGTGTCACGGTGACTTCGCGCAGCGTAACCTCGGCACGCTCTTCAAACGTCGGCGCGGCCATAACCAACAGGTCGCCTTCTTCAATTACGGTATCGCCGTTGGGTAACACCGGATGGGCGCCGTCGCGCAGCACCAAGACCACCAGCATGTTCGTCGCGCTGCCAATGTCCGCGAGCGAGCGTCCGGCAAACGGATGCCCCGCGCCCACCTTGAGCTTAACGAACGACATGCCGTCTTCGTCGCGGTAGTCGTTAAAGGTGCGGCGGACATCGCCTTCCGCATCGATCATGTCGAGCTTTTTCGCCACCGCCGGCAGCAGCGAGCCTTGCACCACAATGCTCGACACGGCAATCACAAATACCAGGTCAAACAGATCGTGCCCACCGGGAACACCGGCCACCACGGCAAAGAGACTAAACACGACCGAAGCCGCACCGCGCAGGCCCGCCCAGCTTACGAGCGCTACCTGGCGGGGGTTCGTCTTAAAGGGCGCTAGCAACAGGCCGACGGCGATGGGGCGGCTCACGAGGAGCATAAACGCCATGAGCGCCAGGCCCGGCAGCAGCATTTGCGGCAGGCGGGCGGGCGTCACGAGCAGGCCGAGCAAAAAGAAGATGGTCATCTCGGCCATTTCGGTAAGGGTGTCGAAGAAATGCGCCAACTCGACCTTGTCGGTGATGTCGCTCGCGCCCAGCACGATGCCGGCCAGGTACACGGACAAAAAACCGTTGCCGCCCAGGTAGCTCGGCAGGGCGTAGGCGACGATTGCCACGGCGAACAAAAAGATGGTATGTGCGCCCTCGGCTGTTGCATGTGCACGCTCGATCAGCCGTGCGCTTGCCCAGCCGATGACAAGGCCCAAGCCCACGCCCAGGATGATCTGCTTGGCGAGCAGCATGGGGATATTAATGTCGCCGCCGGCGGCGAGGGTCGCGAGCACCGCGGTGAGCATGTACGCGACGGGGTCGTTGGAGCCCGATTCGACCTCGAGCAGCGAGTCGGTGCCACCCCTCAGCGATAGGCTGTGCTCGCGCAGCACGCTAAAGACACTCGCCGCGTCGGTGGATGCCACAACGGAGCCCAGCAGCAGGCCCCCGACCCAGTCGAAACCCAGGGCGAAATGCGCAAACGCGCCCGTAATGCCGGCAGTGATGACGACGCCGAGCGTGCTCAGCAGCACCGCCGGCGCGGCGACGGGCTTGGCGCGGTCGATATTGGTGTTAAAGCCGCCGTAGAACATGATGAACAGCAGCGCCGTGCTGCAGACGGTTTCGGTGAGCGCGTAGTCGCTAAAGTCGATATGCGTCGGGCCGTTGACGCCCAACAGCATGCCCAGCGCGATAAAGATGAGCAGGGTGGGGAAGGGGAGTTTTTTGCCGACGGGTTTGATGGTCAGGCACAAAATGATGACGAGGCCGATAAAGAGAAGGATCTGGTTCATGGATAGTGTCCGCTCCTGGGTGGTTGGCGTGGCACGGTCAGTTGTCTGCGGTTATTTGTACCCAAAGATGGTGGGTTTATGGGGTTGGATTGCGGGCGTGCGCGATATCGTCATAGACGGCTGCCGTCTTTGCCTCTGCTCGGAAACCCTTTCCAGCTTTATTGCAACGGAGTACAATGGGTAACGTTTAAGTTCAACTTGAAGTTTTAGTTGCGGCACCGGGCTTCGGCCGCAATGCAAGGAGAGGCGTACCATGGCGATCTATGTGACATCTGATGCTCACGGGCACGTGCGTGCGCTTGACGAGGCCCTGTCTAAGATCTCGTTGACGTCCGACGACACGCTGTACGTGTTGGGCGACATGATCGATCGCGGGCCCGATCCGGTCGGCGTTATTAAGCTCGTGCGCTCGCTGCCCAACGCCCACGTGCTCAAGGGTAATCACGAGCAGATCATGCTCGATGCCATCATTGGTCAGGATCCGCTCGATGCCGAGACCTGGGATATCAACGGTGGCTGGACGACGCGCGAGCAGCTCAACGACATGGAATTTGAGGCATACGAGGAGCTCGTGCGATGGATGGCCGCGCTGCCGCTCTACGCGGTGGTCGAGACCGAGGAGCGCCCGTATCTGCTGGTACATGCTGGAATCGAGACGAAGGCGGCGCGCGCGTTTTTGCTTGAGCATGGCGTCGATTGTGCCGATGGCGTTGGAGCGGTGGGTGCCGATCGCGAGCTGCTGCAGCAGATGCTCGCGGTACAGTCGTCCGATGACTTGCTCTGGATTCGTCACGGCTATTGGGATGTGCCGACCGGGCTGCTTTCTGCCGAGGGCAAGGGCCCGGTCGTGGTGAGCGGTCACACGCCCACGGTATCGCTTGGGCGCTATTGCGAGGTTGGCGGCCTGGCAGGGCTCGATGAGGAGTCGGGCCGCGGGCAGATTGTGCGCCTGGGTGGCGAGGATACCGCTGGTGTGCCCGATCGCATCGACATCGACTGCGCTGCCG
>CABRFW010000235.1 GCA_902470265.1 uncultured Collinsella sp. | reverse complement strand
CCGACGGGCAACCTCGACCCGGCGATCTCACTGGGCATCATGAAACTGCTCGAGCGTATTAACCGCACTGGCACCACCGTGATCGTCGCCACGCACGACCGCGAGATGGTCGATAGCATGCACCGTCGCGTGATCGCCCTCGAGGGCGGCCACGTCATCCGCGACCAGGAGAGGGGAGGTTACGGAAACTATGGCACCAACTAACGTGGGCTACTCCTTCAAAGAGGCAATCAGCCACTTCTTCCGTAACTGGACTACCTCGCTCGGCGCCGTCATCACGATCTTCCTTTCGCTGTTTATCATCGGCCTGTTCATCATGGGCTCCGCGATGCTGAACTCCGTGATCGGCACCGTCGAGGATCAGGTTGTCATCAACGCGTTCATTAGTGATGACGCCGATCAGGCCGATGTTCAGGCTTTTGAGGCCGAACTTAAGACGTGGAATAACGTCAAGTCCGTGACCTATAAGGACAAGGACGACGCGCTGGCCGAGTATACGAGCAAGATGTCGGGCAACGCCGACGCCACCATGAGCGCGCTCGATGGCCAGAACCCGCTGCCGGCTTCCTTTGCTATTGAGATGGACGATCCGTCCAAGGTCGAGAGCACGGCAGAGAAGCTCAAGAAGGATGCCGATTTCCAGAAGATCGCGGATGACGGCGACGTCAACGCGAGCGTGCTGTACGGCCAGGAGGAAGTGAGCCGCCTGTTCCAGGTGACCAACTACATCCGTATCGCCGCCGTGGTGCTCGTCGGCCTGCTGACCTTTATCGCATTCATCTTCATCAACAACACGATTCGCCTGTCCATCACGGCGCGTCGTCGTGAGATTGCGATTATGCGTCTGGTCGGCGCCAGCAACGGCTTCATTCGCGGCCCGTTTATCACCGAGGGCGTACTGCAGGCCATTTTGGGCTCGCTGCTTTCCATCGGCGTTCTGGAGCTGCTGCGCAATCTGATGATTCCGCGTCTGCAGGAGAGCATCGGCTGGATGTCGTTTGCCCTGCCGACGCAGTACTACCTGGTGACCTATGCTGCGCTGATTCTGGTCGGCGTGATTATCGGTCTCTTTGGTTCTGCCATTGCCATGCGCCGCTACCTGCGCGTGTAGGCATGCCTGGAATTCATCCCTTCCAACGGGTCGTCTCTTATGGGGCGGCCCGTTTTTTGATTCCTATGCGACGGCAGGATCGCGGATCATTTGGGTAGACTCTTTGGAGTCCGCAACCGATAGTAAGGAGGCGCCATGGGGCGCAATAACAAGCATAAGCGTGGAGCTCGCAATCAGCGCGGGCCGGTGCGCAGCGAACGCCGTCCGAGCCTGACCGGGCGCGTGCGGCTCCATGAGCACAGTGCCTATGTCATAACCGAGAATGGCGACTACAAGGTCATGGGCCGCGGTAAGCGCGAGATCATGGATGGCGATACCGTTGCCGTGAGCATTAAGAACAGCCCGCATGGCGAGCGTCGCGCCGTGATCGAGGGCGTGGTTGAGCGCGCAGCTATAAGCGTGGTGGGCACGTACCAGACCGCCGGTCCGCTCGGTGTGATTGAGCCGCTCGATTCGCGCCTGAAGGCCGACTTCTTCATTCTGCCCGAGGATACCTCGGCGGATCGTTTGGGTGTCCACCCGGGCGATGCTGTTGTCGCGCACATTTTGACCTACCCGACGCGCCTGGAATCGGGCACTGTGACGATCGAACGCCGCATTGGCGGAGATGACGCGCCCGATTTGGGCGTTCAATATGTGATGGCGCGTTACGGCTATACCGATAGCTATCCCGAGGCCGCGCTGGCCGAGGCCGAGGGGCTTTCGCTCGATGTGTCCGCGGCGCTTAAGGACCCGCTCCGCCGCGATCTGCGCGACCGCTTTGTCATCACGATCGACCCAGTCGACGCGCGCGACTTTGACGATGCCGTTTCGTTGGAGCGCACGCCCGAGGGTGGCTACAAGCTGGGTGTGCATATCGCCGACGTTTCACGCTATGTGGCTTGGGACGGGCATATCGATCTTGAGGCGCGCCATCGCACGACGTCGGTCTATCTGGCCGATCGTGTGCTGCCCATGCTGCCCGAGCGCCTGTCCAACGATCTGTGCTCGCTTCGCCCTGATGAGGACCGTCTTGCGTTTACTGTCGATATCGAGCTCGATGCGCAGGGTCGCGTGCGGCATTACGATCCGTACCCCAGCGTGATTCGCTCGCGTGTGCGTATGGACTATGACGGCGCCGAGGCGCTGCTGGTGCGTGCCGGCGCGGTTGAGTATTCGGTGCTGGAGGGTGCGGCCGAGGATGTTGCGGCTGCCGAGACCTCGCGCGAGGAAGCGCTTGAGCGCGGTCTTGCGTGCGAGGAGGCCGCCCGCGGCTACAACGTCGACCTCGGCGATTTCCTTGTCGCCGCTAACGAACTCGCCGAACTTCGCCGTCGTATTCGTCGCGCCCGCGGCTCAGTCGATTTTGACACGGCCGAGATTCGCGCTCTATTGGATGAGGACGGAGTGCCCGTGCAGATTGTGGCGCGTGAGCGTTCGTGTGCCACGTCGCTTATCGAGGAAGCCATGCTGCTCGCCAACGAGTGCGTTGCAGAGTGGCTGGCAGACCGTGATATCGAGGCCTGCTATCGCGTGCATGAGGATCCGAGCCCCGATAGCCTGCACGGTGCCGCCGTTGCGCTGGCGCAGCTAGGCATCATCGACGATCGCCGTGCTGCCGGTATTGCCCTGGGGAGTCCCGATGAGCTGCAGGCTGCAGTTGATGCTGCCGCCGGTACGGCCAACGCACCGCTCGTCAACACGCTGCTTCTGCGCAGCATGCAGCGCGCGCTGTACAAGCCGCGCAACGAGGGCCACTTTGCGCTCGCCGCGCCGTGCTACTG
>CABRFW010000234.1 GCA_902470265.1 uncultured Collinsella sp. | reverse complement strand
TTGAAATGGATGGCGCGGGCAAAGGCGTTCGCATCCACGTGCATGGCGCTCGCCAGGTTGGCAAAACTCGAAGACATCTGCGTCGCCATCTGGTCCATGAGCCCTGCCGCGCCCGCCTTGAGCTGGGACGATACCGTCGACGCTATCTGCTCGCTGATCGACTTCATCACCTGATCCATAGCCTGCTGCAGATACGGAGCCAGCTGCTTTTGCACATAGTCGGTCATCGCCTGTTCCAGGCGCTCTGCTAGGGCATCGCCGCCGAGGGCCTTGAGCTGAGCTAGGCATTGCTGGGCTGCGGCATCATTCTCAAGATACGTCGAGAATGCGGCGGCGAGCTTTGACGCGTCCTTAAGATCATCGGGTGTCAGCGCCTTAAACTGATCAGACTGCAAAAAGCCCTCAAACAGCTGGTTGGCCAGTGTTCCCACCTGCTGCATTTGCTCGGGCGTGAGTTCCAGACCGTCAAAGATACCCGAGAAATCTGGGGTTGGCGCTTTTGCCATGATGTCGCTGAAGTCGATGTCCTTGCCAACGCCCGAAAGGTCAATGTCCAGCCCCGACAGATCGATGCCAGAAAGGTCCATACCGCTGGCTGCACCCGAGAGCGCAGATGTATCGAACGAAAACGCACTCTTCAGCGCCGCCTCGTCCACACTAAACATGCTGCCCAGATCAACGCCTTGCTTGGCCTCGCCTTGCAGTTCGTCGAAGGTTTTGCCCGTAAAGACATCCGTCTCGGGGTGGGCAAGCTGCTCCTGCACAATCTGCGAATTTGCGGCGCGCTCCATAAGCTGGCGAGTCAGCGCATGCGTGTAGGCAATGCCCGGGGACAACGCGCTCGCGTTGGCGGTCTCGTTGGGTCGCACCACGCCCACAATGTGCACGTCGATACCGTCGGCAACCTTGGCGGCCATAAAGTCGGTGTCGCCAGACATATCGGTCCATATGCCGGTCTCTTCGTTTTTGCGATACGCATCGGCCGGCGACAGCACCTTAAACGTCGTGGACAGCGCATCGTCGTAGGTAAATTCGGTGCCGGTCTCGGGCGTTTCGACCCCACCGTCAGCCGTCATAGCGCTGTTTACCAGATCGTTGAGCTCATTGATATCCAGCGCGCCGATGCTGTAGAGCGTGTAGTCGCCCACCGTGCCACGGCTCGAAAGCACCATCACGGCTTCGTTAGCAGACGTAGGCCAATGCCCCGCCACGACATCGTACTGGCTGTCGAGCAGGCTCTGGTCGTCGATCATCTCGTTAAAGACCGAGGTTCCCATGGATTCCATGCTCACCGTTGCCGCCGAGCTCGCGCCTCCGCTCATGGCCTCAGTCATGGCGTTGGGCACCAGCCGGACAGGCTTCTCATCGCCCTTGCCGGCACGATAGACAACCGGCGATACACCGTAGCCGTACTGAATGGCGTTGACCTCTTTATCGATGCCGTCGCCACCGGCATCGAGCCATGCCTTAAAGCTCGTCATGTCGTTGGACTTAACGCTCGCAAACATATCCTTTACGGCCGTAACCACGGGAATCTTATCGGTTCCCTTAGCCTTGCCGCCGGCACTGTCGTCGGACGAATCCACGTTTTCAGGCGAGTCATCATCCGCAGCCCCATGCCCGCCCATCATGGACGATAGATCGTAATCCTGCTTGGAAATGGTGAGTGGGTAGCTCGAAAGCGTATCCTCCTCGACCTTTTTGATGTAGCCGTTTACGCCGTTGGACAGCGCCAGAATCGCCGCGATACCGATAATGCCAATCGAGCCCGCAAAGGCCGTCATGACCGTGCGGCCCTTCTTGGTCATGAGGTTTCGGGCAGAAAGCCCCAGCGCCGTCACAAAGCTCATCGAGGTTTTGCGCGTAGGCTTGGCCTCGCGGCGCGTGGCGTCAGCGACATCGAAAGGATCGGAATCGTCGGTGATCTTGCCGTCCGCCAGGTTGACGATGCGCGTGGCGTATTGGTATGCCAGGTCGGGATTGTGCGTGACCATGATGACCAGACGGTCGCGCGCAACTTCTTTGAGCAAATCCATAACCTGCACGGATGTCGTTGAATCCAAAGCGCCAGTCGGCTCGTCGGCAAGGACGATCTCAGGGTCATTGATCAGGGCGCGGGCAATGGCCACGCGCTGCATCTGCCCGCCCGATAGCTGGCTCGGGCGCTTGTTAACGTGCTCGCCCAGGCCAACCGCCTCGAGCGCCTCGCGCGCACGCTGGCGGCGCTCGGCATGCCCCACACCTGTGAGCGTAAGCGCCAGCTCCACGTTTTCCAAGATGGTCTGATGCGGAATGAGGTTATAGCTCTGGAACACAAAGCCGATGCGGTTGTTGCGATAAGCATCCCAATCGCGATCACGGAAGTCCTTGGTCGAAATGCCATCGATGAGCAGGTCGCCAGAATCAAAGTGATCGAGTCCGCCGACAACGTTGAGCATCGTAGTTTTGCCCGACCCCGAAGGTCCCAGAATGGCCACGAACTCGTTATCGCGAAAAGACAGGCTTACGTTGTCGAGCGCCACCTGCGTAAACGACTGCGTAACGTACCTTTTGCAAATACCTTTGAGCTCCAGCATGGACGGCAACCTCTCCTGCGCAGGCACATTCGCCCGCTCTCCCCCGCCGTTCGTATTCGACGCGTTTGTCCTACTCTATCCCCATTTTTTGCCGGCGCCAGTGAGGAATGTAACGAACCGCGCCAAAAAACGAACGGGACGGTGCCTAAAAGAAGAGGTCCCGAGCGGGACCTCTATATGGTGGAGTTTATCTTGAAAGGGAGCGAACTACTTCGCACAGCGACACACGATCCTCGCTATGCTTTGCGCGGTTTTTACTGCTCGCTATTCGCAATCGCCTGGTCGATAAGCTTGTCGAGTGCTGCGCGCTGCTCGGCGGAGCT
>CABRFW010000233.1 GCA_902470265.1 uncultured Collinsella sp. | reverse complement strand
GGAAAAGCCAGCCGTGGATATGAGGACCGACTTCATTTGGTTTAAGGTCGAAGTCCCCGAGGGCGTCGAAATCACGGACGTCGCAGGCGATACCGCCGACAGGGCCCAGTTTAAGTTCACCGAGAGCGAGCATGCCAGCGACCGCTTCATCCCCGTCTTCGATCCTGACAAGAACGCCGATGAACTGTTTGACTACGAGGCAAAGTGGAAGGCCAACTCTGGATGGACCGAGAGCGATCCCGTTAGGTACAACGGCAAGACCTGGCGCAGTGCCTACTTCACGCACTCGGGCGGCGTAACGACCGAATACTTCACCGACGTTGACGGGGGCAGTGTGTATGTGCGTATCGACAACGTCGAGGAGCACAAGGACGCCGTCGAGACCATGATGAAGTCTCTGGAATTTGCCGACGACATCGCCGAGGCCAAGACCGAGGCCATGGACGTCAAGCTCGACGATATCGAGATCAAGCGCTAAGCGACTGGCGAGCGCAACAGAAAACACGGTCGCAGTGCAAACAAGCGACGGTACCCCAGCGCTTCGTACCCAGGGAGGGCCGGTAAACCGACCCTCCCTCTCTTATGCCGGCAGCCGACAAACGCGAGGATGCCGGACGTCGGAACCGCCCCAAATGTGGCAACAGTACGAAAACGACAAACGCCCCAACACGTCCGCCCGCCGATTTATTGTGCCGCGCAGACAATTTAAGTCGGCGCCTTTAAACATCTGGGCAGTATAGTTACCAAAATGAGTGCATAACCGCACCCTGCGAATGGAGGAGTTATGACCGAACATCATGCCATCAGTCGCCGAGCGTTTACGCTGGGCCTTGGACTCGCGGCGTTGTCGCCGCTTGCAAGCCTGCCCGAAACCGCGGGATTGGGCCTTCCCCTGCGCGCGGCATTTGCAGAAGACACGCCCACACCGGCGGCCAACCTCGACAAGTTCGTCATTCGTCTTCGCCCCGCGGGCTATTTTCGCACCGCGAGCGTCAACGAAGACGGCAACGTCATCGGCAACGTCTGCCACCTGTTTAATGACGGCACGTCCAACAAGCTCATCCTCGAGCACGTGGCGACCGATACAGATAATACAAATTGGTATGCCATTCGCACCTTGCTCAATTTCGAGGAGCACAAGAAGACGGGCTACAGCATTTGGTCGGTCGACGGCGACTCGGACAAAGATGGAAAGGTTATCCACGTATGGAGTGGCGAGCATGACGGCAAGGCCAGCCGCTCTTTTGCGTTCGCCCGCCAGCAAAACGGAACCTACATCATCCGAGACCGCACAAACGAGAAAAAAGACATTAATTACCTGGCCATAGAAAAGGACGGCAAAGACCAAGACAACAACAAGATCTGCCACAAGAGGAAGAGCATTCCGTGGGAGCTCGAACTTGTCGGTTACGACAAGGGCGAGATCAATACCACGGTTAGAAGTATCGACTGGATCACGTATAGCAGCTACGTCGACGGACCATGCTGGATGAAATACGTCGACGGCAACAAATACCTCGACGAGCTGAGCATCCCGGGCACGCATGATTCGAGCACCTGCAGCGTCGACAACGACACCGAGCCCCAAACCTCGCTTGCAAAGTGCCAGCAGGATTACATCCCCACGCAGTTGCTCGAAGGCATTCGCTATTTTGATATCCGACTTGGAAAGAACAACGATAAAGGCGACCCCGGCATCGACCATGGAATATGCTACCTGCTCAAAAAAGACGGGGGCTTTATACATCTCTCCGATGTCATCGGTTACTTCAAAACATTTTTGAACGAAAACCCGTCAGAAGCGCTCATCATGCTGGTGTCACGAGGCAACGACGAAGCTACCGACGAAAGCGTTACGACGGCTTTCGCCAATGTTATGGACAATAACTCCGATCTGTTCTATACGTCGAGCCATGTCCCCACACTGAACGAGGTGCGCGGAAAGATCGTCCTGCTGCGTCGATTTAGGCTCGCCGGCGACAGCGTAGACGGCCACACGTGGGGCCTCGACCTCACCGAATGGGACGACAAAATCAAGGCGCATTCCGGAAAGTCCATGTGCCTCGTGAAATACGAGCAAGGCTTTGAGGCTGCGGGCAATACGGGCGACAAAGAGCCCTATAGCACAGCGGTATATGCCCAAGACCATTACAGCTGCACGGGGTCCAGTAAAATCGACTGGGTCGATATGGCCCTGAAGGCGGCGGCCGAGTTCAAGCGCGGCACCGTAGATATCACTGCCGCGGACGGGACAACGGTGCAGGCAACGGAGCGCTGCTGGTTTATCAACTACACGAGCTGCACGCAAAACAACCCTTTTACCGCGGCGCGAGTGGTCGACGAGCACCTGTACAAGAGCTCGTATATAAACAATACCGGAGTTGAGGGCACAAAAGAGGACTGCCGTAAGCACATTGGCATCATCGCATCCGACTTTGTTGATGCGGCACTGGCCCGGAGCATCTACCAGCGCAATTACAACGATGCGCAGAACAAGCAAACCGTTTCGTGCTATCTCCCGACCCGCATGCGCATGACGTACGGCGACTCGCTGAGCGATGCCTCGCTCCAAGATGGCAAGACCGTTGGCGAGGGCCATTTCCGCCTTGTCGACAGCAGCAACGTACTCAACGTAGCAGCCTCGGGACATGCGTTTGCCATCGAATATGTGGATGTCGACGCCCTGGGCAACGAGACTGTTACGGGGCTGCAGGGCCCTGTGCCCATCGATATCGATCCACGTGCGCTGACGCCCCATTTTGAGGGACTCGAAGGCCTTAAGGCCGGCGAAGACGTGCGCGCCAAGATTGCGGCATCACTCGAGGGCAAGCTCGAAACCGATGCCTGCACGGCCCAGCTCGAGTTTGTGCACGACGCGGACGGCGCTCCGGGCACGGCAATGGCCGAGGGCGA
>CABRFW010000232.1 GCA_902470265.1 uncultured Collinsella sp. | reverse complement strand
TTGGCGATGGAGATGGGCTTAATTGAGATGGCGGAATCGGCGGCGAAGGTCTTCTGACCCGAGCGCTCGACAAGCTGTGAGAGCTCCTCGACCTCGGCAGCGCCCTCATCGAACTCGATCCCGGCGTAGAGGTCCTCGGTGTTCTCACGCACGATGACCAGGTCGACGTCGCGGAAGCGCGAGCCGTCGCCCGGCTGCGACAGGCAGGGGCGCACGCAGGCGTACAGGTCGAAGTGCTTGCGCAGGGCCACGTTAACGCTGCGGAAACCCGTGCCGACCGGCGTGGTGATGGGGCCCTTGATGGCAACCTTGGTCTCGGCGACCGCATCGAGCACGTGCTGGGGCAGCGGCGTGCCAAACTCGTCCATGACGCCGACACCTGCCTCCTGGACGTTCCAGTTGATCTGGACACCGGTGGCCTCGACCACGCGGCGCATGGCCTGCGTAATCTCGGGACCGATACCGTCACCGGGAATCAGGACTACATCGTGCGCCATAATCTGTTACTCCTCGTCTTCGGCGTCGTCAGATTTTTTAACGCTAGCACGCTTCTTCTTTTTGGAGAGATCCAGGCCAAAACGTTTAACAAGCATTTCGCAAATCTCGCTCGAACGGGCCTTGAGATAGCTGCCCTTGCCGTTCTCGGCGTCGAACTTAAGGCGCAGCGCAAGCTTCTCGGCGACCTCGGCGTCGATCTCGCCCTGGCCAAACTCGTACAGGCAACCGAGCATATCGCGATACTCAAGGTCGCCGTGGTAGCACTGGATGGCCTCGTCCAGGATGGGCCAAGCCTCGCGCGAACGCTCGACGCTCGTGGCGCCCCACACGCACAGCAGGCGGAAGGCGGCATAGCGCAGCGTGGAGGAAATCTCGTCGAACAGCGCGGTCTCGGCGCCCTCAAAGGCATCGACCAGCTGCTCGGGGCAAGTGGTGGCGAGCGCCGTCAGGGCATCGAGGGCCTCCCAGCGGGTCTGAGCCTCGGGGCGATCGAGCGCCTCGATCAGCGCGGGCACACAGGGCACGACGCGCTGCGGATCGCGCTCGGCAAGCAGGTGCAGCACGCGGGCGGCAAACTGGCGGATACGGCGCGTGGGGCAGCCGAGCTCCTTGACCAGGCGGTCGACGGCGTTCTCGTTCTCCTCTGCCAGCTGGAGCTGTGCCAGCTCCTCGTCGGTGAGCTGTTCGTCTTTGTTTTCTGCCATAGTTACCTCTTTTTACTATTTCTTAGCGTGCTTGCCAGCACCTTTGCTGTCATCGGTGACCGAGATGAGCTGTCGGTCGGCCGCGCCATTGCGACGCGCGCGGCGGCGCTCCTCGGCGTCGCCCGCGTCGGCGGCGGCGCGGTGAGCCTTGTTGACGTTAAAGACCTCGTCGTGCTTGCACCACGGGCCGACGGATTCGCCAAAGCTCATTTTAAGGCCGGCGATAAAGCCGCCGAGCCAGCCGATCGGCGCAAACTGCACTAGCGGGAACAGCGAGAACACCCAGGTCAGCAGGATGACTGCCGCCGCTCCCGCAAAGTTGGCAATCCAGTAGTCACGCTTGGTGATGACGCGCTTTTCGCACGCCCACTGGCCGCACAAAAAGCCGATGTAGATCGCAAAGAGAAAGAGCACCAGCGCAAGCACCACGAACGTCCAGCTCATGGGCGCTACTCCCCGTGATGGTGGCCGCAGCAGCACTCGTGGCCGTCGTCATGGCCGTGGCCGCCGCAGCACTCGTGGTCCTCGCCATGGTGGTGGCCACAACCGCACTCGTGGTCGTCGCCATGTTCGCCGCAACCGCAGCCTTCCTCGTGAGCACCATGCTCCTCGGGACGATACTGCGACCAGTCAAGACCGGCGGCGATGGCGTCGGCCTCCTCCTTGTAGAGCACCGTGATGGCCTGGGTGCCCAGCTTGGCGCCACCGATGGCATCGAGCATGTCGTAAAGCGTAAAGGCCACGTCGGCGCCGGGCAGCGCAAGCTCGCGATCGTCGGCATAGGCGAGCGCCAAGCGCAGGTCCTTGATGAAGTGCTCGACCATAAAGCCGGGCTTGTAGTCGCCGTCGAGCGCCTTGGGAGCCAGGCTCTCCATGGCGCCGGACTTGCCGGTACCGCCCAGGATCATCTGGCGGGTCTTCTCCAGGTCAAGGCCGCTCAGCTCGGCAAATGCCATGGCGTCTGCCATGCCGACCATGCAGGCGCCCAGCGACACCTGGTTGGCGAGCTTGGCAGCCTGGCCCTTGCCGGCGCCGTCGAAGCAGCAGATGGTTGCCGCAAAGGTGGAAAGGATATCGCGGACCGGCGCGATGTCGTTCTCGGTAGCGCCCACGATAGCCGTGAGCGTGCCGGCGATAGCGCCCGACTCGCCGCCGGTGACGGGGCAGTCAAACGCCATGCGACCAGAAACCTGGGCGGCCTCGGCAATGTCGCGCGCCAGCTCGGGCGAGCTCGTGGTGAGGTCGATCAGGATCGCGCCGGGCTTAGTGCACGCGAGCAGGCCGTCGCCCGCCAGGTAGAGCTCCTCGACCTCGGAGGGATAGCCCACCATGGTAAAGACGACATCGGCGTTAGCCGCGGCATCGGCCGGCGTATCGGCCCAGGCGGCACCGCGCTCGATAAGCGCGGCAGCCTTGGACTTGGTGCGGTTGTTGACCGTGACGGGATAGCCGGCATCCAGGATGTGACCGGCGATGGGGGCACCCATAATTCCGGTGCCGATAAATGCGACAGAGAGCTTGTTTGCCATGAAACCTTTCCTTTTGGGTTGGGTGTTATTACCAGGTTGAATACTCGGTGCCAGCGTTTGAGCTGTGAGTCGAGGGCGATTACGGACGCAGCGCTTGCCTACTGGCCGCGCACGCGGCGGGCGATGCGGTCGGAAAGCGACGCTTTGTCGGCGCGGTTCTTACCCCAAAACGCGCAGGCCACCATGCCGGGGCCCACGTGCGAGCCGATG
>CABRFW010000231.1 GCA_902470265.1 uncultured Collinsella sp. | reverse complement strand
TGCCGATACCGCCGACAAGCAGCGAGATGCTGGCGACAGCACCCATGATGAGCGAAAACGCGCCCATAAAGGAGTTGAGTGCATCGATGGCGCTTTTCATGGAGGTCGCCGATACACTGTTGTACTCATCCTCCTCCTCGATGCCCTTCATCGCGCGCACCTTGGACTCGATGGTCTTGCAGAGCTCATCCATGTCCGTGCCCTCGGCGGCGAGCGCCGTTACGCTGGGGAATGAAGGATTCTCGTCGCCAAACAGGCCGGAGATGGTTTCGCGTGGCATATACAGCGTGAGCGAGCCCATGGAGTCGCTGCCGCCGTCAATCACGCCGACAATCTGCACCTCGCCGTTGGACACCTTGATGGTTTTCCCCAGCGCATCCTGTTCGTTGCCGTAAAGCTGATCGGCGCCGCCGCGGCTGATGAGCGCCACGCGCGAGCCTGATTGAGACTCGGCCTGGGAATAGGTACGCCCCGCAACGAGCTTTCCGGCCCCCACGGCGTCGAGCATGTCGCTATCGACACCCTGTGCCATGACGGTATAGCTTTTATCGCCGGTCTTGTACTCGGTATACGCGCTGTCGACAATGCCGATCTGCTCTATCTGCGGCACCAGTTTTTGAAGCTTCTCGATGTCCGACTCTGTGAGTTCTTGCGACGAATAGATTTGCACCATGCGTGCCGCATTGAGGCCCAGGCTGTTGACCAGGCTGTTTTGGATGCCGCCGATGAGCGAAGTCATGGCGATAACCGAGGCGATGCCGATGACAATGCCCAGGATGGTGAGCAGGCTGCGCCCCTTGTTGGCCTCGAGCGAGTGAAGGGCTTCCTGGATGAGATCGCGGGCGCTCATGCCATCTCTCCTTTCGGCGGGTTGGCGGAGGCGGAAATCATGGGCAGGCTATCCACGGCGCTGCGCAGGGTCCGCGGTGCATGTGGAATATACGCGCCATCGTGAATGCGACCGTCGCGGATGGTCACGGCACGGTCGGCCTCGGCGGCGATGCCGGGGTCGTGTGTGATAAGCACGATGGTTTTGCCGCGCTTCTGGAGCTTATGGAAGGTCTCCATCACAAGCGCTCCGGTAGCGGAGTCCAGGTTTCCCGTCGGCTCATCGGCCAGGATGATGGGCGGGTCATTGACGAGGGCGCGCGCGATTGCGACGCGCTGCATCTGGCCGCCCGAGAGCTCGGATATGCGGTGGTCCCAGTGGTCGACGGGCAGCGTGACAGCCTGCAGCGCGTGAACGGCGCGCATTTCGCGCTGGCTACGGGGCACATTGGTGTAGGCCAGCGGCAGCATGACGTTTTCGATAACCGACAGGCGCGGCAGCAGGTTGAAGCTCTGAAAGACAAAGCCAATGCTCAGGGCGCGGACTTCGGTGAGCTCGTCATCATCGAGCTCGGCCACGTTGAGCCCTTGCAGGTAATAGTCGCCCGCCGTCGGTTTGTCCAGGCAGCCCAGGATGTTCATGAGCGTTGACTTGCCCGAGCCCGAAGGGCCGGTAATGGCGACGAACTCGCCGGGTTCTACCGCCAGGCTCACGTTGTGCAGGATGTGGGCGCAACCCGCCTCGCTCTCAAAAATGCGGTGCACGTTGCGGATGTCGATAACGGGACGCATTACATGCCCTCGTCGTCAGACATGCTGCCCGAATCCGTGCTGTAGCCGCCGTCAGCCGTTGCGTCCGCTCCGGTGTCCATGACGAGGGTGTCGCCATCGCGCAGCTTGGTAACCGGCACGTTGGGGTTGACCTCGTTGCCCTGGTCGTCGCGCTTTACCTGTGTCTTGCCGACTACGGCTTCGTTGTCGTTTTGCGTCACGACGGTCACCTTCACGCGACGGGTATGCTTGCCCTCGTCATCGGTTGCCACGTTGACGTAATAGTGTTCGCCGTCTTCGGTCATGAGCGCCATCGTCGGCACCATCACCACGTCGTCGAGCTGCTCGGTCACCACCGATACCTCGGCCGTCATGCCCGGCTTCAGGCGCGCGTCGGGCGCCTCAATGAGAATGTCGACGTTAAAGGTTACGCTGCCGCCGCCACCGTTGGCGGCGTCGGAGTTTGCCACCGATGCGATAGCCGTGACGGTGCCCTGGCTCACGATATCGGGAAACGCAGGATACGTGACGTTGGCGCTCTGCCCAACGGCGATCTTGGCGATGTCCTTTTCGCCTACCTGCACGGTCACCTTCATCTTGGATAGGTCGGCGATTTGCATGCACTGCTTGCCGCCGCTCGTATCGCTTTCGCCCATGATCATGCCGCCTGTTACCGTGGCGCCCACCTTGGCGTTGAGCTCCACGATGCTACCCGAGCTCGGGGCCGTGACCGTACGGCTGGCTGCCTTGGCGTTCGCCTGATCGAGGTTTGCCTGGGCCGATGCGAGGCTGCGCTGTGCGGCCGATACGGCGTTTGTGTCCGCTGATGCGGCGGTGATGCCAGCTGCTGCGGAAGCTCCATCATCGTCCGTCGTTGGGGTGGCCTGCGCGGCAGCGGCGGCTTTCTGCGCGTTGGTGAGGTCTTCCTGGGCGGCTGCAACTGCACGCTGCGCCTCGGCAACGTTGCGATCGAGCTCGTCGTTTTTAATGGTCATAAGCACGTCGCCCTCGTTAACGGATTGGCCCGGCTGAACGTTGATCGAATCGACCGTGCCGTCGACAGAAGGGGAGACCACTGAGGACGAAATGGGTTTGAGCTGGCCTTTCGCCTCGACCGTTGTGGTAAACGTGCCCTCGGTCACCATGTCGGTCACAGGCTCGCTAGCGCCCTGTGGCTGCGCATTGATAACCAGGGTTGCGACAATGGCAATGAGCGCGATGGCACCCACGACGCCGGCGGCAATACCGCGTCGAATCAGCTTTTTGCGCCGACGTTCGGCACGTTTTGCCTTGAGCTTGGCGTATGCCTCTTCATCGGAAATCTCGGCCGCATCGTTCGCGCGTCCGTTCTGCTTATCGGCCTGCACG
>CABRFW010000230.1 GCA_902470265.1 uncultured Collinsella sp. | reverse complement strand
CCGTCTATGTTGGCGGCGGCACGCCGTCGCTGGCGGGGGAGCGCTTGGTGGAGCTGGCGCGGCGTATTCGTGCGTCGTGTGCCCCCGTTGAGTTTACCTGCGAGGCCAATCCCGAATCGCTGACCGCCGAGCTTGCCGCTGCGCTTGCCAAGGTTGGTGTCACACGCATTTCTCTGGGCGTGCAAACGCTCGATAACGCCGAACTTACCGCCATCGGCCGCATTCACGATGCCGATCGGGCGCTCGCTGCCATCACGACGGTTAAGGACGCTGGGCTCGATGTGTCGTGTGACCTGATGTGTGGCCTTCCCGGGCAGACCGCCGTAAGCTGGCAGCGCACGCTCGATGGCGTGCTGGCGGCGGCTCCGCATCATGTGTCGGTCTACCCGCTCACGCTTGAGGAGGGGACGCCCCTTTATCGCATGGCGTGCCGTGACGAGTCGCTCGAGCCTGATGAGGATTTTCAGGCCGCATGCATGGACGTGGCACGCGAGCTCCTGGGTGCCGCCGGCTATCACCCGTATGAGGTGGCGAGCTACGCGCTCGACGGCCATGAGTGCGCCCATAACATTGCCTACTGGACCGGACGGGGCTACCTGGGCCTGGGGCGTTCTGCCGCGGGCATGCTCGACGCCGCGGATTTCGACCGTCTTGCAGGTTTGTTCCCTGGTGTTTCTTCTCGAGGCGATGCGTACCGCGTGCGTCTGGTGCAATGTGACGATGACGCGACGGCGTTCGAGGCCGAATATCTCTCGCAGCGCGAGGCTGCGGCCGAAGACCTGATGCTTGCTTGTCGCATGACGCGCGGTATCGCGTCCGACCTGTTGGTTCGCGCGGCTCGTGTCATCCCGGTCGATGGGCTGACAGCCGCTTGCGATCGCGCGCTCGAATTGGGTCTTGCCACTTGGGTGCCCGAGACGCTCGGGGTCCATGAGGGACCCTTCACTTCGGCAGATGTCGTCGCGGGCCATGTTCGAGCTCGTCTGGCGCCGACCCACCTGGGCTGGCTCGATGGAAATGTTCTGTTCGAGCTGTTTTGGGATCTAGCTTAGGCCGCTCGGGTAGAATTACCGGAATATATACGCTGCTGTGAGCAGGAGGTTGCCGCGCATGGCGACGATGAACGAAAAAGATTACTACGAGATTCTGGGTGTCTCCAAAGACGCCACCTCGCGTGATATTCAAAAGGCCTTCCAGCAAAAGGCCCGCAAGCTCCATCCGGACGTCAACAAAGAGCCGGATGCCGAGGAAAAGTTTAAAGAGGTTTCCGAGGCCTACGCCGTGCTTTCGGATGAGCAAAAACGTGCGCGCTATGACGCCATGCGTTCTGGCAATCCCTTTGCCGGTGCTCCTACAGCTTCGCCCTATGGTGGCGGCTACGCCGGCAACACGGGCTATGGCAATCCCTTTGAGGGCGGCTTTCCCTTTGGTGGCGCCTGGGGCCAGCAGCGTCGCGGCCAGGCTGCCTACAATCCCGAGAACGGCGCCAATGTGGTCGTCGATATTAAACTCGACGCCAAGGAGGCCAAGGGCGGTGCCCGCAAGACCGTCCGCTACACGCGCTTCGATACGTGCGGACATTGCGGCGGCTCGGGTTCTGTCTCCTCCGAGCATGCCCATACCTGCCCAAGCTGCGGTGGCCGCGGCCACATTGACGTCGACCTGTCCTTCCTGTTTGGTGCGGGCACGTTCCAGTCGGTCTGCCCCGAGTGCGGCGGTTCCGGTAAGGTCGTGGCCGATCCCTGCCCTGATTGCGGCGGCAGCGGTCGTACTCGCGTAACCTCCGAGCAGACGATTGAGTTTCCTGCCGGCACGCACGATGGCGACGAAGTCCGCATTAGCGGCATGGGCCATGCTGGCACCAACGGTGCCGCGGGCGGCGACCTGGTCGGCCGCGCCCATGTTGAGGCCGAGCGCTTGGAAGGCAAAGCTCGTACCGGTTTTTACCTGATGGGCATCGTGGCGCCGTTTTTGGTACTCTCGGCCATCTCGGGCGTGTTCTCGGCCTTTGCCGTGATGTGCTTTATTCCGTTTACCATGGGCCTGTTCATGGTGCTTTCGGACGGAGTGCTTCATCGCAGTCTGCTGTGGTGGAAGCGCGGCGCGATGCAGTTTGCCAACGGTTTTGCCAATGGCTTCATGTTCGCGCTCGTGTCGGTTTGGTTCGCGAGCTGCTCGCAACGGGCCATGCTTTCGCCGTACCAAATGCAATAACATCAAACCCTCTGTTTGCGCTCGGCCCAGCTTGGGTATAGGACGCACTGTGACAATAATGAAAGTCGGAAGGATTCGGTCGTGTCGGAAAATAGGGATTACTACGAGGTGCTTGGCGTCGATAGGGATGCCGACGCGCGGACGATTAAGCGTGCGTTTCTAAAGAAGGCCCGTACCGTACATCCGGATGTTTCGGACGACCCCGAGGCCGAGGCCAAGTTCAAGGAGCTCAACGAGGCCTATTCCGTTCTTTCCGATGAGCAGAAGCGTGCTAACTACGACCGTTACGGCACTGCCGACGGCCCTGGTGGTTCGGGCTACGTCGATATCAACGATATCTTTGGTGGCATGGGCATGGACGACTTGTTCTCGTCGTTCTTTGGCGGCGGTGCCGGCGGTGGCGCCCGCAGCCGTCGTGAGCGTCGTCGCGGACGAGACATGGCCATCTCGCTTTCGGTGACGCTCGAGGAGGCGGCGCTCGGCTGCAAAAAGACAATCAGCTATGACCGCCTTGCTCCTTGCGAGGACTGCAATGGCACCGGTAGGGCAGAGGGCGCACAGGAAAAGCAGTGCGGCCGCTGCCACGGTACGGGCTACGTCACGACGGTTCAGCGATCGTTTTTGGGCCAGGTTCAGTCTTCCTCGCCTTGCCCCGACTGCCATGGCGAGGGCACGGTTATTGATCATCCCTGCGAGACCTGCGACGGTCAAGGCCGTACGCCTTCGCACGAAAAGATCGACATCGATATTCCC
>CABRFW010000229.1 GCA_902470265.1 uncultured Collinsella sp. | reverse complement strand
GTAACGGCTCGACGCTGCGCGCCGCCCAGGGCGACAATTTGTCATTCAAAAGGCAGGGCATGACCAGAAGGTCAATGCCCTGCCTTTTTCATGCCAACTTGTTCGCCTTGGACGTCGCTCGCTGACGTTGGCTCAACCTGCGGTGCTGACTACTCCCCTTGCACCAAAAACCGCCCCGTTCTCGGTTTTGAGGACGGGGCGGTTTTGCTTACCTAGATTGTTCGAGTTCCTTATGCAAAGCGGGTGACGAGCTCCTGGAGCACGTCGGTCATCTTGACGAGCGAACTAACCGGGACGAACTCGTTGACGCCGTGGTAGCAATAGCCGCCGGTGGAAAGGTTGGGGCAGGGCAGACCGCGGAACGACAGCTGGGCGCCGTCGGTGCCGCCGCGAATCGGCAGCACTTGGGGCTCAACGCCGCAGGCAAGGTAGGCTTCCTTGGCAACATCAATAAGCTCGGGATAGTCACGAACGATCTCGGCCATATTTCGATACTGCTGCTTAATCTCGACCGTCACGCGCTCCTCACCCAGACGCAGGTTGAGCATCGAGGCGGCGGCATCAATAAGGTCGAGTTTCTGCTGGAACTTGGCGGCGTCATGGTCGCGGACGATATAGCGCGCTGTGGCGTGATCGACGGTCGCAGATACGCCCTCAAGGTGATAAAAGCCCTCGTAGCCTTCCGTATACTCCGGGCGCTGCGCGTAGGGGAGCAACGCGTTGAAGTCGCAGAACAGATTGCCTGCGTTGACCATACGGCCCTTGGCGTCGCCCGGGTGGATGGACTGGCCCTCAAAGCGGACGGTCGCCTCGGCGGCGTTAAAGCACTCCCACTCCAGCTCGCCGATGGGGCCGCCGTCGACCGTGTAGGCGTACTTGCAGCCAAAGGTATCGATATCCAACAGCTCGGCTCCGTGGCCGATCTCCTCGTCAGGGCAGAAGCAAATGCCGAGTGCGGGATGGGGCAGAGAAGGGTCCTGAGCGATACGCGCGACAAGCGACATGATCTCGGCGACGCCTGCCTTGTCGTCCGCGCCCAGCAGCGTGGTGCCATCGCTGCAGACCAGGTCCTCACCTGCGAGGTCGTTCAGGGCGGGAAGCTTGGCGGTACTCATGGCAACGGGCTTACCGTCAACCGTGCCGCAGACCAGGTCGCCGCCTTCGTAGTGTACGATGTGCGGTTTCACGCCGGCACCCGGTGCAACTTCGGTGGTGTCGAGATGGGCGATCAGGCCCAGGGCGGGCTTGTCCTCAGCGCCCGCACTTGCGGGGATATGCGCGCAGACATAGGCGTGCTCGGTCACGTGGGCATCTTCCGCACCAAGCTCGCGCAGCTCTTCAGCCAGCACGTTGGCAAGGTCAAACTGAACGGCGCTCGAGGGTACCTGGTCGCAGTTTGCATCCTCGGACTGCGTGTTGATCTGGACGTAGCGCAAAAAGCGCTCGAGGACATCGGGGTTCGTGGTGGTGTTTTCCATAAAGACCGCTCCAATCTTGGTCGTCGTGTGCAACAAGAACTCTAGCACGGTATGCCACGGCATACCGCGACGCTTGGATGGGGTAGAATCAGCCATTGAATGCAGAAGGGACGGAAGATCATGGATACGACAAATAGCTCGCGCGAACTACATCTGACGGTGGCGAACGAAGACTACTTGGAGTGCATGGTTCGCATTGAAAGCGAAGAGGGGGAAACCAACGGCGTTCGATCGGTCGACATCGCGCAGCGCCTTGGCGTCTCCAAGGCATCGGTCAATAAAGCGGTTTCGGCTCTCAAGGCATCCGAGCTTGTCGAGCAATCGCACTACGGCAAGGTGATCCTGACCGATCGCGGCCGCGAGGTTGGCGCGGCTATCTGGTACCGTCATCGCCTCATCCGCACGTTTTTGGTTCAGGAGCTCGGTGTCGAATTTGAGCGAGCCGATTCCGAGGCCTGCATGATGGAGCATGCGCTATCCGAGGACACGATGAGCCGCTGGCTCGCCTATCTCGAAAAGCAGGGAATCAGCGTCGAGGAATAGCGGGATATATATGGATACGAGTTATTACAACCGCTTTGGTGCCGAGGAACTTACGCGCCGCTTGTCGAGCGAGACCTTGTTGGCGCAGGGCCCCATGGGCAGTGTTTTGTTGAGTGAGTACGATGCCGCCGACATTCCACCGGCGTTTTGGAATCTGGCAGAGCCGCAGACCGTTTCTCGTATCCATCGCTTGTATGTCGCCGCCGGCGCGCAGGTGCTCATTACCAATACCTTTCAGGCATCGAGCTATGCCCTCAAGCACGACCAGATTGCGCCGTCCGTGGCGGAGGTCAATCGCGGGGCCGTCGACGATGCCCGCCAGGCGCACCCTCAGCTACTGCTGGGCTCGATGGGCCCGATCGGTATTGAGTGGTTTGCCGAGGACTCTGTCGAGTATCGTGAAATCCGCGGCATTGCGCGCGAACAGGCGCACGCCTTGCTCAATGCTGGTGTTGACGGTCTGCTGATCGAGACGGTGACGTCTATCCGTAATCTGCAGCCCATGCTTGCCGGCGCCCGAGATGCCGCCGACGGCATGCCTGTTCTAGTGAGTTTTGTCGTTGACGATAAAGGCGACCTGCTGGGCGATGGCCTCAACATCGAGGCAGCCGTTTTGTACGCCGAAAAACACGGCGCAAACTCGGTTGGTGTTAATTGCTGTTCGCTTGCGGCCGCGAATGCGGCGGTGCCCAGGATGGTTGCATCGGCGACTACTCCCGTTACGGTGCGTCCCAACGTAGGCGATCCGGTCCAGACTCAGGATGGCCCCGTATGGCACGAGAATCCCGAAGCTTTCGCGCGCGCATGCATCGAATGGAGACATGCCGGCGCCGCAATGGTGGGCAGTTGCTGTGGAACCACGGCAATCACTACGGCAGCGATGGCCGAGGCGCTCGATATATAAAGGGCAAAACCGCTCCATACGGGGCGGTTTTTTTATTCAAGACTTTAGTCTGC
>CABRFW010000228.1 GCA_902470265.1 uncultured Collinsella sp. | reverse complement strand
TGCTCGGGAAAGCCGTGCAGGTGCCAGGTACCAAACTGGATTAGCACCGCGCCCACACCGCCTCCCCCATCGTGCGATAATCCTCTGCAGAAGTCACCAACAGCAGAGGGAGTTTGTGATGAAGGTTCTTTTGGTCAATGGCAGCCCCAAGGCAAACGGCAACACCGCCCGCGCGCTCGCCGAGGTCGCCGAGCAATTGCATGCCGAGGGCATCGATACCGAGGTGTTCCAGCTGGGCGCCAAGCCCATTCGCGATTGCATCGGTTGCGGCCAGTGCGGCAAGCTTGGCGGTCGCTGCACCTTTGACGATGACGTGGTCAACGAGCTGATCGCTGCCGCCGAGCAGGCAGATGGCTTTGTCTTTGGCTCCCCCGTCTACTATGCGCATCCCAGCGGACGCATCCTCTCGGCTCTCGACCGCGCATTCTATGCTGGCAGCAAGGCCTTTGTGCACAAGCCGGGCGCCGCTGTCGCCGTTGCCCGCCGCGGCGGCACGTCGACCACCTTCGATGTACTCAATAAATACTTCACCATCAACCAGATGCCCGTGGTCGCCTCCACCTATTGGAACAACGTCTTTGGCGCTGCGCCGGGCGAGGCCGCCCAGGACGCCGAGGGCCTTGCTACCATGCGAAACATCGGTAAAAACATGGCCTGGCTCCTGCATTGTATCGAGGCAGGACAGGCCGCCGGCATCGAAGCCCCCGAAGCCGATCGCGAGCGCACCAACTTTATTCGATAAGTCCGGCGGTGGTCACCTCGATGTACTGTCAATGTCAGCGAAAAGCCAGCTGATGAGGCAAGGTGCCTTGAAAGAGGAGGGCGCTGGGCTTTTGCCCGCGCCCGACGATTGAAAGGCAGATTGCCCATCAGATGGCTTTGCAGCGTCGAGGTGACCGCCGTTCGTTAGAACGGCGGAACATTATATGAACGTGCAAATTTTTGGCACCAAGAAGTCCTTCGATACCAAGAAGGCCCAGCGCTTTTTTAAGGAGCGCCGCATTAAGGTGCAGTTTATCGACCTTAAGGAAAAGGAGATGAGCAAGGGCGAGCTCACGAGTGTCATGCAGGCAGTTGGCGGCATCGATAAGCTGCTCAACCCCAAGGCTAAAGACGAGGAGACGCTCGCGCTCATCCAGCACCTCACGCCCAGCCAGCGCTTCGACAAGCTGCAGGTTCTAGCCGAGCCCATCGTGCGCAACGGCAAAAAGGCCACCGTCGGTTATTGCCCCGATGTATGGGGAGCCTGGGAGTAGCCTGTGTTATTTGCCAGCGCGTGGGTATAAGAGCAGGCGTTTGGCATATGATTCAACTGTAAGCCATGTCTAACAAAGGAGGGCACATGCCCAACAAACCCGTGAAGATCATTATGCTTACCGGATACCTCGGTGCCGGCAAGACCACGCTGCTCAACCACATCCTCGCCAACGACGGTGGCATCCGCGCTGCAGTCATTGTCAACGATATCGGCGAGATCAACGTCGACGCCAGCCTCATCGCCGACGGCGGCCTTTCCGAGACCGATGACCTCATCCCGCTCACCAATGGCTGCATCTGCTGCACGCTTTCGGACGACCTTGCCAACCAGCTGCAGGGCATCGCCGATTCGGGCAACTTCGACTACATCATCATCGAGGCCTCGGGCATCTGCGAGCCTATCCCCATCGCCTACACCATCTCGAGCTTCTGCGACGAGGCCAAGGTGGGCGGCGAGCCCAAGCTCGCGCTCGACAACATCGTTGCCGTGGTCGACTGCGCCCGCATGTACGACGAGTTCAACGGCGGTCGCGACCTGCTGGCCGAAGATATCGACGAGGACGACATCGAGAGCCTGCTGATCCAGCAGATCGAGTTCTGCTCCACGCTGATCCTCAACAAGACCGACACCGTCACCCCCGAGCAGATCGCCGAGCTCAAGGCCATCGTGCGCAGCCTGCAGAAGGATGCCGTGATTGTCGAGGCTCAAAACGGCGAGGTTCCCATGGAGGAGCTGCTCGACACCGACCGCTTCGACTTTATGCGCGCCTACAACTCCGCCGCCTGGATCGATGCCATGGAGCATCCCGAGGAGCACGACGACCCCGAGGTGCTCGAGTACGACATCGAGACCTTTGTGTACTCGCGTCGCAAGCCGTTTGACCTGCAGAAGTTCACCGATTTTGTTGAGCAGGAGTGGCCCGACGAGGTCATTCGCGTCAAGGGTCCGTTGTGGCAGACCGGCGATCCGGACATGTGCTACATGTTTGAGCAGGCCGGGCACCAGATGCGCCTGATGGAGAACGGCCTGTTTGTCGACTCGGCGCCCGAGGGCGAGAAGCAGAAAATTATCGACGAGAACCCCGAGATCATGCAGATTTGGGACGACGAGACGGGCGACCGCATGACGAGCCTGTGCATCATCGGCCGTCACATGGACAAGGATGCGCTCATCGCCTCCCTCGATGCCTGCCTGACCGACTGGCACCGCGCCTAGTTTTATCCAAGCGGGCATTTTTCCGCCTACGCAACCACCAAACCACCACGAAGGTGCCCTTCGTGGTGGTTTTTCGTTCTGAGCCAAGGAGATTCATGTTCAACATTGTGCTGTACGCGCCCGAGATTCCGGCCAATACGGGCAATATCGGCCGCACCTGCGTGGTTACCGGCGCCCGCCTGCATCTGGTGGAGCCGCTGGGCTTTTCGCTCGATGACAAGACGGTGCATCGCGCCGGCCTGGGCTACTGGCAAAACTTGGACGTGACGACCTATGCCGGCTGGGAGGATTTCCTTGCCCGCAACGGCCTCTCCCCCGCCGACGAGCGCCTGCATCTGCTGACCAAAAAGGCACGCCGCACCTATGCGCAAAGTACCTACCGCGATGGCGACTACTTGGTCTTTGGCAGCGAGAGCTCGGGCATTCCCGAGCCACTGCTTGCCGAGGCGCCCGAGCGTTGCGAGCGCATCCCCATGCTGCGCGATTGCGACTCACTCGATAACGCCGAGGCTTGGGAAGCT
>CABRFW010000227.1 GCA_902470265.1 uncultured Collinsella sp. | reverse complement strand
GGCCTATGACCTTATCCGCGGGATACCCCAGATGATGGGCCTGCGTACGCAGTTTGTGCATCTGTGGGTGTGCGACCAGACCGAAAAGTTCAACGACACCTTTGAGGACTACGGCCTGTTTACGCAGGTGGAGCAGCTCAACAAGACGGCGCTTAAGGCACATGGCCTGGATAAGAGCGGGCACCTGTACAAGGTGAACAGCTTTGATTTCCATCGCTACGAGGACACCATTAAGCTTGCCGATGATCCCGACTACAACCAGGCAAACTTTGAGGGCATGCTCGAGATTAAGGGCGATTCGGACCACACCAAGCTCATCGAGATGCTCGATGCGCTCAACGACGAATCGCAAAAGATCGATGACGTGCTCGACACCTACTTTGATACCGAGAACCTGGTCTATTGGTTGGCGTTTCAGATCCTGACGGGCAACTGCGATACGCAGAACCGCAACTGCTATCTGTACAGCCCTCTCAACTCAAATACCTGGTACTTTTTGGATTGGGATAACGACGGTATGCTGCGTAAGCTGGAGCTTTCTCTTACCGGGTTTTCGGACTACGCGAGCTGGGAGCGCGGCGCAAGCAACTACTGGGGCAACGTGCTGTTTAACCGCGCGTTGCGCAGCAAGTCGTTCCGCAGCGAACTCGACCGTGCCGTCAAGGACTTGCGCTCGTATTTGACCGAGACCCGCCTGACCAAGATGATCAAGCACTACCGCGAGGTGACTGAATCCCTGGTCTTTGCTTCGCCCGATATCGACAATCTGCCTGTCACCAAGGACCAATATGAGCAGATCGCCGTGGCGATTCCCTCCGAGATCGAGGAGAACTACAAGAGCTTTCGCGAGAGTTTTAAAAAGCCCATGCCGTTCTACATCGGCGTGCCGCAGATCGATAACGGTAAGCTGCGTATTAACTGGGATGCGTCCTACGACTTTGAGGCGCGCGACATTCGCTACACCGTGGAGCTTGCGCGTGACTATGCAATAAGCGACGTGGTCTTTAAGGCCGAGGACGTGCTGCTTCCCGAGGTGACCTGCGATGCGCCCGATACCGGCCAGTATTTTGTGCGCGTGCGTGCCACCAACTCCGACGGCTTTACGCAAGATGCGTTTGACTACTATGTGACCGACGACGGCAAGCACTATGGCATGAAGTGTTTTTACGTGCAAGACGGCGGTAAGGTCGTGGAGGACACGTATGAGGAGGGCTAGCGCTCTGTTTGAGCGCCTGGCGGCACCTCCCGCGCGTACCACGCAGGAGCGTTACCGCCACGAGCTCAAATATCTCATTAACGAGGGCGAACACGCCGCGCTTGCCTGTCGCATGGCGCCGGTGTTTAAGCTGGACAAGCATGCGCGGGCGGGCGGTTACATTATTCGCAGCCTGTATTTTGACGACTACTGCAACTCGGCCTACGAGGAAAAAGACGCCGGTATTTTCATGCGCAAAAAGTATCGCGTGCGCATCTATAACGGCAGCGACAAGGTGATTAAGCTCGAGCGCAAAAAGAAGTACGGCAGCTGGATCTACAAGGAGGACGCGCCACTCACGCGTGGCGAGTTTGAGCAGATTCTGGCTGGCGACTACGACTTTTTGCTGAGGAGCCCCTATCCGCTCTGTCGCGAGTTCTACATCGAGTGCATCTGCAATATGATGCGCCCGCGGACCATCGTGGACTACGAGCGCGAGCCGTGGGTGATGGACGAGGGCACTGTGCGCATTACCTTTGATAGCAACGTGCGTGCGGCGGTGGGGAGCTTTGACATCTTTGACGCGACGTTGCCCGCGCTGCCCGTGCTGGAGCCCGGCAAGCTGGTGATGGAGGTCAAGTTTACCGAGTTTTGTCCGCAGCTGGTGCGCGATATGGTGCCGCCGGGTGCGGCCGAACTCACGGCGGTCTCAAAGTACTGCCTGTGTTATGACAAGACCGCCTACCTGCGCGGTTTTAACTACTGGGAATCGGATTTTGGGAACCGAGGGGATATTTAAACCATGAGCACCAGGGACTTTTTTAAGAACTCCGTCTTGGAGGCGTTCGGTCAGGTCGACCCTGCCAAGATTGGCCTTTCGCTGCTCGTGGCGCTCGCCATGGGCATCCTGATCTATTACGTGTACAAGCGCTTTTTTACCGGCGTGGTGTATTCGCGCAGTTTTGCCGTGACGCTCGTGGGCATGTGCGTGCTCACCTGCATGGTCACGCTCGCGATCTCGACGAACGTGGTCATCTCGCTCGGTATGGTCGGTGCTCTGTCCATCGTTCGTTACCGTACGGCGGTCAAGGACCCGCTCGACCTGCTGTATCTGTTTTGGGCCATTACGACGGGCATTACGGCCGGCGCCGGCATGTATGCGCTCGTGGGGCTCACGGCGGTGGTCATCGTGGTGATGATCGCCGGGTTTGCGAGCCATCAGGACAAGGCGCGCGTGTACATGATGGTCATTCACTACACGGGCCAGACCACCGGCGATGATATCGTGCGTGCATTTGGGCGCACTAAGTTTTCCGTCAAGTCCAAGACGATGCGCGGCGACAAAGTCGAGATGGCCGTCGAGCTGTTCTCGGACGGCGTGGATATGCCCTATGCCGACGCCATCCGCGCGCTCGATGGCGTTGAAGACCTAACGTTGATCCAATACAACGGCGAATATCACGGGTAGAACCTTAGCGAGCAGATTGCACAAAGAGGGGCGCTTCTGGTCGAGCATAGGTCAGCGAGCGGGCAGCTGCCGTGGCGAGGTGCCGCGAAAGAGGAGCGACGCGTACTTCATGTACGCGAGCGACGGTTTGAGCGTCAGATCGCCCGGCAGATGCCCGCGCAGCGTCGAGCAGTCCGGCGTTCGTTAGAACGCCGGAACGAACAGGTATCATGGTGAAAGCGATTTCAATGACAGGGGTACTCGTGGTAAAGATGAAGGATGTGGCCGAGCTGGCGGGCGTTTCGAGCGCCGCCGTCTCGCGTTACCTCAACGGTGGCTACATATCGACGGAT
>CABRFW010000226.1 GCA_902470265.1 uncultured Collinsella sp. | reverse complement strand
GTCGGCGACCTGGTCAACCGTCAGACCCTCAGGGACAGTCAGCGCATCGGAGCCCGCATTGGGGCCTTCCATGAGCTGCTGAACAACCTTGGTCGCGTCCATGAGCGTGGTGAACGAGTAGGTGCCAGGCTTAAGCGACATGTCGGCGTTAAGCTTTTTGACCGCCGCGTAATAATCCTTGGGATCATCGACGATATGGTTCTCGGAGAGAATCGAAGCGATGGTGTCACCCGAGGCACCATCGGGAATCGTGATAGTAACCTGCTGGCCTGCAACGACTTTCGCATCCTCACTGCCAAAGAAGCCCTTGACGGCTGGCACGACAAAGAAAACGATCGCGACAAGCGCAAGCACGGCGACGACGCCACCGATAATCATAGGCACCGGGGAGCTTTTCTTTTGGGCACCACGGCGGGCGTGCGTGTTATAGCTCGAGCGCGTGGCCGGAGCAACGCCGTGCGAGCCATGAGCATGATGTGCGTGGGAGCGTGATTGCGGGGCCTGTCCCTGCGTGCGCCGGGCAGGAGCCTGCTGCTTAAAACGAGCGCCGCCAGCGGGTTGCGCGGGACGAGCGGCGGGCTGTTGAGCAGCACGCTGAGTAGGCTGTGCCGAACGCTGCGTCGGCTGAGCCGGACGCTGGCCAGGCTGAGCAGGACGCGGCACGGGCTGCCGTGTACGATTCTGCTGGCGCGGATCGGAAGCGCTAGGCATGCTGAACCTCCTCGTTTTTACGATCGAGCCATGTCTGCAAGAACAGGCTGGCGGCGATCATGTCAATCTTGCCCCTCATCTGCTTTTCGTTGAGCCCCTGCTCTCGCAGGATTCGCTTGGCCTCCTGCGAGGACAGACGCTCATCCTCAAACTCCAGCGGAAGTTCGAGCTCGTCGGCAATCTTTTGGGCCACGGCGGCAACGCGCTCGGCCTGGGGGCCGGGCTCACCGGCCATGGTCAGGGGGCGTCCGCTTACCAGGATGTCGGGCTCATAGTCCTCAACCAGGTAGCGGAACGTCTTGGCCATACCGGTGACCTCGGCAGCCGGAAGCACCTTGACAGGCATCGCCATCTTGCCATCACGGCTCGAGACGGCGATGCCAATCCTGGTCTCCCCTATGTCCAGCGCGAGCGCAACCACAGCGACTTCTTAGATTCTTAGGCGCCGAGCGCGGTCTTAGCGGCCGCGAGGGCATCGGCGATGCCGGCAGCATTCTTGCCACCGGCCTGGGCCATGTTGGGACGACCGCCACCGCGACCGTCGACCAGACCCGCGATCTGCTTGATCACGTTACCGGCGTGGAAACCGGCCTTGACGGCGTCATCGGAGCCGGCAGCGAGCAGGGCCGGAGTGCCCTTCTCAGTCACGCTGGCGACGACACAAGCGACAGGGCCGGCGACCTTCTGATGCACGGTATCCCATACGTTGCGCAGGTCGGCAGCCTCAAGGCCCTGGAGCTCAGCGACAACGAGCTTATAGCCGTCGAGCTCGACGGCGCCCTCGATGGCGCTGGAGATGGCGTCGGAGGAGCCACCGGTCAGAGCCTTTTTGAGCTTGTTGGACGTCTCGCGCAGCTCAGCCTGCAGGTTCTCCACGCGGGCGGGAACCTCGTCGACGCGGCACTTGAGCGCAGCGGCGGCGGCGTCAACGAGCGCCAGGCGGTCGGCCATGTAATCGAGAGCGCCCTTGGAGGTCACGGCCTCGATACGGCGGACATTCGAGCCCGTGGAGGACTCGGAGATAATCTTGAACAGACCGATCTCGGCGGTGTTGGCGGCATGCGTACCACCGCAGAGCTCGCGGGAGAACGGCTGGTCCTCGGCGCCCACGGAGACGACGCGGACGACATCCCCGTACTTCTCTCCAAACAGAGCGACAGCGCCGGCAGCCTTAGCCTCGTCGATGCCCATGACACGGGTCACGACCGGCTTGGAAGCGAAGATCTGCTGGTTGACCAGGTCCTCGACAGCCTTGAGCTGCTCGGAGGACAGGGCCTCGAAGTGCGTGAAGTCAAAGCGTAGGTGCTCGGGCGTCACCAGCGAGCCGGCCTGGGAGACGTGCTCGCCCAGGACCTGCTTAAGGGCAGCGTCGAGCAGGTGCGTGGCGGTGTGGTTGCGGCGCAGGAAGCCACGGCGCTCGGCGTCGAGCGCGGCGGTAACAGCGGCACCGACAGCCAGCGTGCCCTCGGCAACGTGCGCGACGTGGGCATACAGGCCGTTGTGGTTCTTGGTGTCGGCAACGGTCAGAACAACGCCCTCGGCGGAAAGCTTGCCGGCATCGCCCTGCTGGCCACCCATCTCGGCATAGAACGGGGTGCGGTCGAGCACAACCTCGACATCCTCGCCGGCGGCAGCGGACTCGACGGACTCGCCGTTGCGCACGATGGCGACAACCTTGGCGCCCTCGATCACATCGTTGTCATAGCCGTCGAACTCGGTCGCTGCGACCTTGTCCGAAAGCTCGACCCACACGTCGTTGAAGCTGCCCCAGGCGTCGCCCTTGGCATTGGCGCGGGCGCGGGCCTTCTGGTCCTCCATGCAGGCAGTGAAGCCGTCCATATCGACGTCGTGGCCAGCGGTGCCGGCGATCTCGACGGTCAGATCGATGGGGAAACCAAAGGTGTCGTGCAGTTTAAAGGCGACATCGCCCGGAAGCACGGCGCCCTCGGCAAGCGCTGCCAGGGCCTCGTCCAGATAGACGCGGCCGTTGTCGAGCGTCGTGGAGAAGCGCTCCTCCTCGGAGGCGACGATACCCTTGACGAGCGCGACATTCTTGAGCAGCTCGGGATAAGCCTCACCCATCTGAGCGTTAACCTCGTCGATGAACTTGGTCAGGAAGGCGCCCTCGATGCCCAGCAGGCGACCGTGGAACACGGCACGACGGAGCAGGCGGCGAAGGACGTACTCGCGACCCTCGTTACCGGGAAGGATGCCGTCCGAGATCATAAAGTCGACGGCACGGGAGTGGTCGGCGATGATACGCAGGGAGCGGCTGGCGCCAGAGTAATCGTCGGCGTCATA
>CABRFW010000225.1 GCA_902470265.1 uncultured Collinsella sp. | reverse complement strand
GCGTCACGCGCGGCTTGTAGTAAAAGCCCTGCACGGCGGCCTCGGAAACCGTCTGCATCAGGTTGACGTAGCCTTCCTGGTCTTTGGCCAGAAGGATCATGTGGTAGAGCTCGGGCTTGTGGTCGCGGGCAAGGGTCTCGTCCGGCGTAAAGTAGACCTCGCAGCCAAAGATGGGCTTGATGACCAGAGGCGGCTTGAGCTCGTCGATATTGCCCTTCTCGTCCCACATGGCCATGTCCTTCACATACTGGGCATGCTCGCGCGGGTTTTCCTCGGGGTCGGGCTCCACCAGCTCGTCGCGGCGGTCCTTTTCCAAGAAGGCCTTGTCGTGGCTCCAGGTTTTGTACTCGGGCGTGTTGTGATTGACGGCGTCGCAGGCCAGCGCCAGGTCGGGCACGCCATACATGTAGCCGTGGTCGGTAATGGCCACGGCGGGCATGCCAAGTTCAACGGCACGATTGACCATATCCTGGATACGGGTTGCGCCGTCGAGCATGGAGAAAACAGTGTGATTGTGCAGATGGACGAATGCCATGTAATGAGCTCCGATGCGGGTTCGTGATCTTAGGGTTACGATTCTACCGCACAGCGCGGACGGCACCCGAACCTAGCCCAAACCCACACGGCTCCTCTTGCAGTTGCGGTGAAATGCGGACTGTTTGGCGGCTTTTTTGGCCAAAACAGTCCGTATTCCACCGCAAGTTATCTGAGGACTAGAGGTTGTAGGTGACCACCTGAGGCTCGGCGGGTTCGACGAAGATGGTTGGATTCGCCTGCTCCACGCGAACGAACTTGACGGTCACGGCCCCAAAGCCCGCCTTGTGCAGAACGTCGGCGTAAACGCGCGCCTGCAAGGCGTGTTTCTCGAGCAGCTGCTCCGGCGTCTCGTCCGGCGTGCCACCCGTCTTGTAGTCGATGACCAGTGCGCACGACGGATCGACCGGGTCGGTGGCCAGTGCATCGATGGCGCCCTCGGCATATGCACCGTAGCGGACAATGTCCTCGTCTTCGCAACCCAGCGAGAAGAACGGTACCTCGGCACGAACGCACGGCCAGGCAAGCAGCTCGGCACGGACCGCCGACTTGAGCCAGCGATTCAGGGCGACATCGAAGCGCTCGCGCTGCTCCGGCGTCAGGCGCCATAGACGCGCCAGTGCATCGGCGCGCGCAGCGGGCAACGCATCGGCACCCATCTCGATGAGCCACTGGCAGGCGGCGTGGAAGGCCGAGCCCAGCGCCATGGGGTTGCCGGTAGGCTCAACGGCGGCCACGTCTGCATCCGTCATCTCCGAGCCATCCGACTCCGCATCATCGCCAGCCTCGTCCATGGGCACGCGCGTCTCGGCGGCACGGTCCTCGGCCTCGGCATGCAGCGCCGCGGCGATCGACGAATAGCTGTACGAATCACGCGCCGGGAACGGACACTTGCCCATGCGCACGCCCGCCGCCTGGGGATACACCAGCTCAAATGCATCGGGCGACGGGTCGGCGGGGCCGGGCGCGGCCGGGCGATCGGCGGCGGCATCGGCACCCTCCGCCTCTGCATCGCCACGAACAAGCCTGCCCTCGACATCCAGCGAAGCGTTGGCCTCAAACGTCTGCTCGCCAAACGTAAAGTCCGCCAGCGAGATGAGCTCGTAGTCGCCCGGCTTGGAGTTGTCGAACACCAAACGGTCGCTATCGAGCTGCGGCATGTCCAGGCTGCCGGTCGGCAGGATGCGGCGCAGCACGTCGTAGGTCAGATCCGTCTCGACATCGAAGGTCGGCGCCGTCACCTTGCCGCGGCTCACGCCGGCATCCATCGCCAGAATGACCAGCTCGCGCGCTCGCGTCATGGCGACATAGAGCAGACGAGCCCGCTCCTCGAGCGAAAGCTGCAGGTCGTCTTTGCGCAGGCGGGCAAATGCCTCGGCGGGAGAGCCCGTCGCGCATACGTCCTCCATAAGCTCTGGCGGCAGCCACAGCGACGTGCCCTTGCCCTTAAACGCGTGTTCAAACTGCTTTTTGACGTCATCGCCCTTCACGAAGGTTCCGTCGGCAAGCTTAACGCCATCGAAGCGCGCCGGCAGCGCCACGACTTGCGCTCCGCCCTCGACGCGACCCATCTGTGCCGCACCCGAGGACTTACGCACGCCAAAGCACTCGGCGACCGCCACGACCGGATATTCCAGACCCTTGGAGGCATGCACCGTCATGATGCGTACCGCGCCGTCACCCTCCTCGTTGAGCGCGCCCGGGGCCTCCTTGCCCGCCAAGAAGCGGTCGAAGGCCAGCGCGATGGAACGCGGCGAGTTGCCGAACTCGGCCTCAGCCTCAGCCACGGCGTCGAGCGCCTTGAGCACGTTGGCGGCAATGGCCTTGCCCTCGGGACCGCGCTGTGCCAGACGCACAAACCAGCCGGAGGCGTTGACCACGTCGCGCGCGATGGCGGCGAACGAATCGCGGCCCACGCGACGAAGCGCATACCGCAGCACCTCGCGGGCGCGCGTCACGAGCGGCAGATCTTGCAGACCCGGCACGTCGAAATCACTCATGATGCCCGCGTCGATATTCCGGCGCGAGGTCTCCCCCGTCTCGCTATCGAGCTTGGTCGCCAGCGCCAGGAACTCCTGAGCGCCGAGCGCAAACATCGGCGAGGCGAGCAGCGGCATAAGGCCCTGCGCCGTATCGGCCGGATTGGCGAGCGCACATACCAGGGCGCGCACCGTCTGCACCTCGGCTGCCTGGGCAAAGACCGAACCACCCGCGATGGCGCAGTCGAGCCCCTGGTCGCGGAAGGCCTGGGCGTAGACGTCGGCGTTGGTCATGCGGCCCAGCAGCAGCACCATGCCGCCCTGGGGCTGGCCGGCATCGGCAAGCGCGCGGAATCGCTCGGCGATCGCACGGGCCTTGGCCTGTGTGCGTTCCTGCGTACTGCCGCCGGCAACAAAGAGGGCCTGGCGACGCGAGGCGTCTGCCACCAGCGTGTCCTTGCGGCCGTCGCTCGCCTCAAGATCCAAAAAGCCCTGCATCAGGCCGCCGTC
>CABRFW010000224.1 GCA_902470265.1 uncultured Collinsella sp. | reverse complement strand
CGCATCTATGACCTGTGCGCCGAGACCGCCCAGTTCTACCACACCATGCTCATGCGCGGTAAGGACAGCCGTCCGCGCGAGTACTTTGCCAGCCGCGGTATGGGCGGCGACGTCTGCCGCCGCTACTGCCTGGGCTTTGCGCCGGGCCGCAACGCGCTGGTGTCGCATCTGTCACAGGCGGGTTTTACCCCGCAGGAGATGATCGATGCCAACGTTGCCGTGAGCCGCGGGCGCGGGCAGCTTGCCGACCGCTTTTACGACCGCGTGATGTTTCCCATCTTTGACGAGCAGGGTCACAATATTGCCTTTGGCGGTCGTATTATGGGCGACGGCCAGCCTAAGTACCTCAATACCGCCGAGACGAGCGTGTTTCATAAAAAACGAAACCTCTACGGTTTTAATTGGGCCAAGGAGTTTATCGTCGCGCAGGATACTGCCATCGTGGTGGAGGGCTATACCGACTGCATCGCCTGTTGGGAGGCGGGGATTAAAAACGTTGTCGCTACGCTGGGCACCGCGCTCACGGAGCATCACGTCAAGACGCTCACTCGTTTTGCCAAGCGCATCGTGTATATGTTTGACGGCGATGCCGCCGGTCAAAAGGCTGCTCGCCGTGCGATTCAGTTTATCGAGCAGGATTCTATGGACCTGCGCTGCGTGGTGCTGCCCGACGGTAACGATCCCATGGAGTTCATCACGGCGCATGGTGGTGAGGCACTGCAGGCGCGCATCGACGCTGCCGAGCCGCTCATGGACTTCGTGTACCGTTCGCTGCAGGAGTCGAGCGATATCACCACGCCGGGCGGTCGCGCCAAGGCGCTGGAGGACGCTCTCACGCTCATCTATCCGCTGCGCGATAGCTATATGATCGATACGTACTTTATCCAGATTGCCGATCTGCTGGGTTTGGATCTGGAGACGGTGCGTGCGAGCTCGGGCCGTGTGTTTCGCGATGTCGCCAAGCGCGAGGATGCGGAACGACGTCGTGAGCAGAACTATGAGCGCCAGCGGGCACAGGCTGAGCGGTCCGGTAGCGCGGGCGGTCGGGCGTCTGGTTCGCAGGGGACATCTCGTGGTGCTTGGGCTTCGGGCGCGACTCCGGCCGTAGCGGCGCCGGTCGAGGAAGAACCGTACGACTGCGTCCCGCTCGATGCCTATGGCGCTGCACCAGTGGAGGTCGTTGACGACTTGCCGCCAATCGATGTGCCCGATGGTGTGGGCGCTGTGCCTGTGGCTGATGGTTTGGGCGCACCGGCTGCGGCGGCGCCGATGGTTCTTACCGATCTGGAGCGCAAGTCCTTGGCAGGGGAGCGCGAGCTGCTGACCATGCTCACGAGCTATCCCGACCTGTTCCGCACGTATGCCGACCGCATCTGCTCCATCGAGTGGGTTGACTCACGTCACGAGTCCATCGCGTGGGCCGTTCTGGCAACGCCGCCGGGAACCGATCCTGCAGCCTGCATGGATGCGGCGCGCTCGGTGTGTCCCGATGCGGCAACGCTTGTGAGTGCCGGGCGCATCTCGGCGACGAGCAAGCACCCCACCGAGACGAACATCGTGTTTATGCTCGATACGCTCGAGCTCTACACCATCAAGCGCCGCATGCGTGCTGCACAGGCCAAGCTGCGCCAGGACCGTTCACTCGATGATGAGGCCCGTCGCGCGCTGACCGTTCAGGCCGCGCAGGATTCGCAGCGTCAACGCGAACTGCAAAAGTCGATCGGCGGCGTGGCGGACCCGTTCCGTTTGATCGGCCTGGAGGCCGCGGGCACCGAACAAGCCTAGATGTTGTGGTCAACCAGCGTATTCTCGCCTATATCCAGTCCTCTTTTTGGGTATAGACGTCAATGTGTGTGCTAAAGTATTGAGTCCTGTGGACTATGAAGGGAGAATCTGTGCCAAAAAAGACTGAGAGCACGGGTACTGGGCTGGAATCCTACGTTGCAAAGCTCATGGGCAACGGCTCAAACAGGACTTCGGTAACCGAGGACGAGATTCAGGTCGCCCTGAAGGATATCGATGTTTCTGACGAGCAGCTCACTGCGGTATATTCCGCGCTGCGCAACAGCGGCATCCAGATTATCTCCGCGAGCGGTAACGACGACGCCCCCATGGACGTCGACGATGACGATAACGATACCGATACCGACGATTTCGATGACGACGACGAGCACGATTCCGGCTCGCTCGACGATCACGAGCTCAAGATGGCCCGTCAGGCCGACGCCGAGATGGGTTCTTCCAAGAGCAAGAAGAAGCGCACCGTGCGCACGTCCCGTTCGCGTTCGCGCGTGCGCGGCATCGATGCCTCCACGGTGATGCTGACCGGCGACCCGGTCCGTATGTACCTCAAGGAGATCGGCAAGGTCGACCTGCTGACCGCCTCCGAAGAGGTCGATCTGGCCATGAAGATCGAGGCCGGTCTTGAGGCCACCGAGAAGCTCGAGGCTGCCGATGCTGGTGAGCTCGAACTCACGCGTGCCGAGATGCGTCGTCTTACGCGCGTTGAGAACGTGGGCCTCGAAGCCAAGCAGGCGCTCATCAGCGCAAACCTGCGTCTGGTCGTCTCCATCGCCAAGCGTTATGTCGGTCGCGGCATGCTGTTCCTGGACCTGATCCAGGAGGGCAACCTCGGTCTGATTCGCGCCGTCGAGAAGTTCGACTACCAGAAGGGCTTTAAGTTCTCCACGTACGCCACGTGGTGGATCCGTCAGGCCATCACGCGCGCTATCGCCGACCAGGCCCGTACCATCCGTATTCCCGTGCACATGGTCGAGACCATCAACAAACTCGTCCGCGTGCAGCGCCAGCTTCTTCAGGACCTGGGCCGCGACCCGACCCCCGAGGAGATCGGTGCCGAGATGGACATGAGTGCCGACCGCGTCCGCGAGATCCAGAAGATCTCGCAGGAGCCCGTGTCGCTCGAGACCCCCATCGGCGAGGAAGAGGATTCCCAGCTGGGCGACTTCATCGAGGACTCCCAGGCCATCGTTCCGCCCGATGCCGCCAGCTTCTCCATGCTGCAG
>CABRFW010000223.1 GCA_902470265.1 uncultured Collinsella sp. | reverse complement strand
GACAAACGATGAGCCAGCCGAGGCGGATTCGTATGAGGTCGAGGATACCGAGTAGGGGATAGCGTATCGCGCAAAAAGCGGGGCCGCTGGCGATGTTGCCAGCGACCCCGCTTCGTTTCGTTCCAGTATGTTCGGCTAGTCCTCGAGCAGGTCCTCGATAAAGCCGACGCGGTAGTTTTTGAAGATGACCTCGCCGCCGTCTTGCGTGGCGTCCAGATCGACATCGCCCATGATGCCAAAGTCGTGGTCGCCATCCTCGTCGGCAAAGATCTGGTGCACGTGCCATACGTGCGCGGTCTTCTCGTCGGACTCGTCAATGGAAAACATCGCGGCGCTGCGGGCATCTCCGTCGGTGAGGATTTCCTCGTGCTGCTCGTGGTAAGCGTCGAGTGCTTTTTGCCAGCGGATCTCGCTCATGCCCCAGTCGTCGTCGAGCTCGCCCAGGTCGCGAACGTGCTCGCGAGCGGCAAGGGTCACGCGGCGGAAGAGCGCGTTGCGCACCAACAGCGTGCAGCCGCGGCGGTCCGCCACGACCTCGTCGATGCCCTGCGGCGGCGCGGCGTCGAGGGCTGCCGGGTTGCCGGCGTTCTCCCACTCGTCCACCAGGCTCGAGTCCACCGAGCGCACCACAAAGCCCAGCCACGAGATAATGTCGCGCAGGCGCTCGTCGCGCTTCTCGATGGGCACGGTGCGGTCGAGTGAACGGTAGGCCTCGGCTAGGTAGCGCAGCAGAATGCCCTCGGAGCGGGCGATGCCGAGCTTTTGAATGTAGCCCTTAAAATCGCTCGCGCTTTCCAGCATATCGCGCAGGACGCTCTTGGGAGAGAGCTGATAGTCGTTTGCCCAGGGCACTTCCTGGCAGTACTTGTCAAAAGCGGCGTCGAGCAAATCCTCGAGCGGCTTTTCATACGTGACGTCTTGGATGTGCTCCAAGCGCTCCTCATACTCGACGCCGTCAGCCTTCATTTCGGCCATCGCGCGGTCGCGCGCAGCGCGCTCCTGTGCGCGCAGCACCTGCTTGGGGTCCTCGAGCGTTGCCTCGACCATCGAGATCAGATCCATGGTATAGGTCTCGCTCTCGGGGTCGAGCAGCTCCAACGCGGCAAGCAAGAACGGCGAGAGCGGCTGATCGAGCGCAAAGTCCTCGGGCAGATCGACCGTCAGTGCATAGTCAATGTCTGGTGCGGCGTCAGTCGGGGCGTCGGGTGCGGGCGGCACCTCGGTGCGAACGACGACGCCGGAATCGATGAGTGTGGCGAAGATTTCATCGGCGCGAACCTCGAGCTTGGCCTTTTCCTCGGGGGTCTGCAGGCTCGTCTCGATGAGGTCGTGTACGCGGGCTCGGGCATCGCCGCCCTGCTCGACCACGCTAATCACCATGGAGTGCGTGATGCGCAGGCGCGGCTTGAGCGTCTCGGGCTGCGTCTCAATCAGACGCTCAAAGGTCTGCTTGTTCCAGGTGACAAAGCCCTCGGGGGCCTTCTTCTTTTTAATCTTGCGGAGCTTCTTGGGGTCGTCACCCGCCTTGGCCATGAGCTTGGCGTTCTCGATCTCGTGCTCCGGGGCCTCGGCGATGACCATGCCCTCGGTATCGAAGCCCGAACGGCCGGCGCGACCGGCAATCTGATGGAACTCGCGGGCGCGCAGACGACGCATCTTGTAGCCATCGAACTTGGTGAGCGCGGTGAGGACCACGGTGTGGATGGGTACGTTGATGCCGACGCCGAGCGTATCGGTGCCGCAGATGACGGGCAGCAGGCCCTGCTGCGCCAGGCGCTCGACCAGCAGGCGATAGCGCGGCAACATGCCAGCATGGTGCACGCCGACGCCGCATCCAAGCAGGCGCTTGAGAATCTTGCCAAAGGCCGTCGAGAAGCTCGTGCCTTTGGCGGCTTCCTTAATGGCCTCGCGCTGCTCCTTGCTGGCGATGCCAAAATTGGCGAGTGACTGTGCCGTCGCAAGGGCGGCATCTTGGCTAAAGTGCACGATATAGAGCGGGGCCTCGCCGCGGCGCATGGCGAGCTCGACCGTGCCCTCGAGCGAGGTCGTCACGTAGTCGTAGCTCAGCGGCACGGGGCGTGGGGCGTCGACAACCAAGTCGCAAGCAGCGCCGGTGTGTTCCTCGAGTGAGGCGGCGATGGCGGTGACATCGCCGAGCGTGGCGCTCATGAGCATAAACTGCGTGTGGGGCAGGGTGAGCAGCGGCACCTGCCAGGCCCAGCCGCGGTCGGGGTCGGCAAAGTAGTGGAACTCGTCCATGGCCACGCAGCCCACGTCGGCGCCCTCGCCCTCGCGCAGTGCATCGTTGGCAAGGATTTCGGCCGTGCAGCAGATGACGGGCGCCTTGGTGTTGATATGCGTGTCGCCGGTGATCATGCCGACGTTATCGCGGCCGAGCACCTGTACCAGATCGAAGAACTTTTCGCTGACCAGGGCCTTGATAGGGGCCGTGTAATAACAGCGTTTGCCCTGTGCCGTGCCCATAAAGAGCATGCCCAATGCGACGAGCGATTTACCCGATCCGGTCGGTGTTCCCAAAATGACGTGATCTCCGGCGGCTAGGTCCATGAGGGCCTCTTCTTGGTGATCCCACAGCTCAATGCCGCGATCGCTTGTCCATTCAAAGAAGCGTTCGAAGGCTTGATCGGGCGTGAGCCATGGTTCGGGCTCGCTGCCGTCCTCGGGCTCCCACCAGGTGGGGGAGAGCGCGCCGAGCGAGCCGAACTCGGCTTCGGTTCCCGTGCCGCCCGAGAATGAGCTGGCGGCGCCGGCGCCGGAGACGGTGCTGGCGGCGGTATCTGTCGTGGTCTGTGCCATGTGCTTTCTTTCTCTTGCGATTGTCCGCCAACTATTATGGCGTAGCGTCGCATCGATGCGTTCGCAGGCAAGAAAATGCAGGAAATGGGCGTTCTGCCCAGCCGTTTAGTGTAGTCGCTAGCTAAGTGAGTAGACTTTTTGCGATATTGCGAGCACATGGCTTTTGCACAAGGAATCTACCTGCACTGATAATTGTTCTCGGGGGAAGCGGGCACTGCGGGGCGCGGCAA
>CABRFW010000222.1 GCA_902470265.1 uncultured Collinsella sp. | reverse complement strand
GACGCGCTCCAAAACATCCGCTCAAAACACCCCGTTGCATATTTGGTTCTCTATCTCTTTGTCGGCTGGGCATTGCTGGTTGTCATCACCCATGCTATAGCCTTTGGAGCAGAACTGCTGATAACCAGCTCGGACCAGCCCACCGTCAAATGGGAAGCGACCGATGAGTGCACCGATGGAACCCGAACCATTTACTACAACAGCCCGTCCCTCTACCAAGAGTTCAAGGTCAAGATAAAGGACTCCAAGATTGTCGGTGCCGAACCAGGCGCTTTCTTGACAATCGGAGCAACCCTCGACGCCGAGCAAGTCGAGTACACGGACAGCCGCGCGACGTATCGTGTCGACCTCAGCACCCTAGGCCGACCGTCACGCATCTGCCTGCTCGAATGCGAGACACGCGGCACCACGCTACACATGTCCGAAATTCAAATGCGCCCGGATAAAGAGCCCCTAAAGGGCTAGGGGTCCTAAGCCCAGCAAGCGATTCTCAACAGTAAAACGACAGCCCACCGGTTGTTTCTTTCCAGCGTTTGCAAATCAGCGCATGGTTAGATGAAACAAACTGCATGATATCGCGTAAATCCCGAGCAGGAATATCGCCCTTGTTATGGGCCAGCTTGCATCCGCCGGAGCGGGTAAGCCATATCTTGGTCGCCTCGGCGGTGGGGCGCTTGACCGCGATATGAACATGGACGGGCTCGCCGTTCTCCCCTGTCCAGAAAAAGATGATGTACGGCCCGAGTCGGAAAAGACTAGGCATAGACCCGTCCGCCTTCGTAAGCAAAACGCAGGATGAGCGGGGCATTGTTGCGTACAAAATCATCGAGTTCTTTGAGGTCTGCTTCGCTAAAGCCCTCGTGCGACACCCAATTGAACGCCGGCAAGATGCACTCCGCCGTGTCAAAACCCCAATCGCGTGGGCGCTCCACAACGACCTTCACCGTATTGTCCTCACGGACTTCGGAATACGAAACTTGCGTATCGTCCTCAAGGCGGACATATTCCCACATCATAAGCTCGCTCCGTTCAAAGACGTCTCTTCTTGAGCAGTATACCCGCCTGTACAGCTACTCCACCGGCTTGAAGATGGTGGCCTGACCGAAGACGCTGCGGATGAGGGCTTTGGCCTCGTCCTCGGTCTGCGGGATGCTTGGGGCTGCGCCCTGATGGCCGAAGGGACTGCCCGCGCCGGGGTTGGACTCCCAGGGAGCTGCAGGAGCGTCCTCCTCTTTGGGGGCAGTTGCAGCGGGCTTGGGCGCGGGCGTCGCACCCGGCACGTCGAACGGAGGAAGATCGTCCCCGCTCGCATCGCCGGCAAAGCCGCCGACCATAGCGTCGTCGTAGGGAACCTGCTCTGATTCCCACGGCGCGGATTGCGCGGCAGGCTGGGCCTTGGGAGCGGCCGAGCGCTCGGGCGCACGGGGCGCGGGCTCGGTGGGCAGCTTGCCCGTAGCGGGAGCGCCGGCGGGGTTGTCGGAGCGCAGCCACGGAGCCTTGCCCAGGTCAGACGACTTAGGCGCAGGTGCGGCAGGCTTAGGCGCGGGCGCTGGGGCGGCAGGTTTTGGCGTAACGGGCTTAGGCGCCGACGGAATCGGCGCCGCTACCGGTGCCGTCTGTTGCTGCGGCGCGTTGGCGTTCGAGGATGCAGGGGCCGCCGAGGACACGGGTTGCGGGTCCGCAGATACCGCAGCCCGTGCAGATGGAGAATGCTCCTCATGTTGAGGAGCCGGCGTGCCACCCCCATCCAGGACATAGTCGACGGTGCGACGACCAAAGACCGCGCAGACCGTCGGCAGGACTACCGACTGCGTATCGGCACGACCGAGCATCTTGATGGCAAAGGTCGAGCCCGCGGGGAACGAGACCGTGAGCTTGGAGCCGTCGTCGGCCGTGGCGCGAGCGTTGAGCAGCAGGCCCGCATAGGAAGCCTGACGCGTCTTGACGCGCTCGACGACCTCGGCCCATTTACGCTGGAGCTCGCCGGCGTCCTCGACCGCGGGGGTCTCGGCAGCACCGGCGGCGGCAACTTGAGCGGCGTTGTTAGGCTTGGGTGCCGGCGCAGGCGATGCGGGCACCGGCGCAGCAGGCTTGGGCGTCGGCGCAGGCGTTACAGGTTTGGGTGCGGGCGCAGGAGCCGCGGGCTTGGGAGTCGGTGCGGGAGCGGGCTGAGCCACCGGAGCAGTCGCAGCGCCGCGATCCCAAGGCATACCGCCCTGGTGCGTGGACGCCGCAGCGGGAGCGGGTGCCGCCGGAGCAGCGGCTCGGGCACCCGAGATGAGCGTCGGCTGCTGTGCCGTCGCAGGCGTAGCCGCAACGGCCGCCGGGGCAGTCTGAGCAGCAGCAACGCTCGCCGGCACCGCGGCATTGGCGACCCTAGCTTCCAAACGCGCCACGCGCTCGGCCAAGGCCTCAATCGTCAGATCGGCCTCGGGACGCGCCAGGCGAGTGCAGGCGATCTCGAGCACCAGGCGCACGTCGCTCGCGCCCCTCATCTCCAAGGCGGCGTCGTCGAGCACCGTCAGCACGCGGGCCAGACGGTCGGCAGGATGCTCGCCAAAGGCAGCGGACTCGGCAGCAAGCGCCTCGGCCTGCTCGGCTCCGCCCTCAAACAGCTCGGCACGGGCGCCGGCAACGCAGGCCACGTACACGTCACGCACGTGCGCCACTAGGTCGCGCGTCAGCTCAAGCAGGTCATTGCCCTCCTCGACCTGTGCGCGAATGAGGCCATAGAGCTCGGCGACATCGCGTGACGCAATCGCCGCGGCAAACTCGCCCAGGATCTGGTCCGAAACCTCACCTAAAAGCGAACGGGCATCGTCCGCATGCACGGAGCCGTTGCCAAAAACGCTCAGCTGCTCCAGCGTGGAAAGAGCATCGCGCATGCCGCCCTTGGCATGACGCGCAACGATGGCCAACGCCTCGTCATCGTAATCGAAATCCTCCTGCTCGCACACGTAGGCCAGACGGCGCTCGATATCCTCGTTACCGATACGGTGGAAGTCGAAGCGCTGGCAGCGCGAGAGGATGGTCTCCAGAATCTTTTGCGGGTCGGTGGTGCACA
>CABRFW010000221.1 GCA_902470265.1 uncultured Collinsella sp. | reverse complement strand
TGGAGTCGAGCCGCCTGAAGGTGCCGCACGTGGGCTGGGACCAGGTGCACATGACGCCCGCCGGTGCGGCCGATCCGCTGCTTACTGGTTTTGCCGAGGGTGCCAACATGTACTTCACCCACAGCTACGCGGTGGCCGACGATTCCGATGCCGCCGATGTGCTGGCGCGCACGCACTATACGCGGAGCTTCCCGTGCATCGTGCGCCATGGCAACGTGTGGGGCTGCCAGTTCCATCCCGAGAAATCCTCCGCGCTGGGTCAGCGCATCCTTAAGAACTTCGTCAACATCGTCGAGGAGGCCGGCCGATGATCCTGTTTCCCGCAATCGATCTGATCGGCGGCAAGGTCGTGCGCCTGGAGCGCGGCGACCGGAGTCGCTGCAAGGTATATTCCGACGACCCCGTGGCCGTTGCTCGCTCGTTTGCCGAGCAGGGCGCAAGCTGGGTGCACGTCGTCGACCTGTCCGCTGCCTTTGGCGAGGACGAGGACACATGCGCTGCCAACTCGGCGGCGATTAAGGCCATCTGCGGCGTCAACGGTCTGTCCGTGGACGTGGGCGGCGGCGTCCGCTCGCTCGCGCGCATCGACGAGTTGGCCGGCTACGGTGCGCGCCGCATCGCACTAGGCACGGTGCTCGTGACCGAGCCGGGTTTTGCCGAGGTGGCGGCCCAAGGCTTTGGCGAGCTGTTGGTGGCAGATATTGCCGCACGAGACGGCCAGGTCAAGGTGAATGGCTGGCGTGACGGCGCGGGCGTGGCGCTCGACGACGCCGTGGCGCAGCTTTCCGAGCTGGGTTTTAAGCATCTGGTGTATACCGACATTGCGCGCGATGGCATGCAGGCGGGCATCGACGTGGCGGCGTATCGCCATGTGGTCGAGGTCGCGGGTTTTCCCGTCGTGGCATCGGGTGGCATCTCGACGCTCGACGACATCCGCGCGCTGGCCGCAGTGCGTGAGGGCGCGATTGAAGGTGCCATTACCGGTCGCGCGCTCTACGAGGGCAACTTTACGCTGGTACAGGCGCTGACCGCCGCCCGAGGGGAGGAGTAGCCCATGCTTACCAAACGTGTGATTCCCTGCCTGGACGTCAAGGACGGCCGTGTGGTCAAGGGCGTCAACTTTGTGAGCTTGCGCGATGCGGGCGATCCGGTGGAGCTGGCGCGCGCCTACGACCGCGAGGGTGCGGACGAGGTCGTCTTCTTGGACATTACCGCCACGAGCGACAACCGTGCGACGACCATCGAGATGGCGGCGCATGCGGCCGAGGAGCTAGCCATTCCCTATACCGTGGGCGGCGGTTTTCACGACCTGGCGGGCATGCGCACCATGGTTGCAGCCGGTGCCGACAAGGTGTCGCTCAACTCTGCCGCCGTGCGCGACCCGTCGCTGATTAGCCAGGCTGCCGCGGCGTTTGGTAGCCAGGCCGTGGTCGTGGCGATCGATGCCAAGCGCGTCGGTTTGCCCGGCGCATCTGGTGCCGACAAGTGGGAGGTCTTCACGGCGGGCGGCCGCAACGCCACGGGCATCGACGCGGTGGCGTGGGCCGAGGAGGCGGCTCGTCGCGGCGCCGGCGAGATCCTGCTCACCAGTATGGACCGCGACGGCACCAAGGCCGGATTTGACCTGGCGCTCACCCGCGCCGTGGCGCGCGCGGTGCCGATTCCGGTGATTGCGAGCGGCGGTGTGGGCGCGCTCGAGCATTTTGCCGAGGGCGTGATTGAGGGCGAGGCCGATGCCGTGCTGGCGGCGAGCGTCTTTCACTTTGGGACGTTCAGCATTCGCGAAGTCAAAGAGTATATGGCCTCTCAAGGTATTCCTGTGAGGCTGGACTTCTAATGCTGCGGCTTGCCCAGGCACCCGCCCTTCCGGCTCCACCCCTCCTCGCGTACTTAAGTACGCGTCGTCGGGCTTGTCGCTCGGAATCTCGGGCACCTGGACAACCCTCACCGACCTGCGAAGTTTGAATTTGGGAAGAGAAATGGAAGAGATAACCGATCCTTCAAAGCTTACATACGACGCCAAGGGGCTGATTCCTTGTGTGGTTCAGCAGTATGACACCGGCGAGGTGCTTATGGTTGCTTGGATGAACGAGGAGTCGGTGGGGCTGACGCTCAAGACCGGTACCACGTGGTTTTGGAGCCGCAGTCGCCAGGAGCTCTGGAACAAGGGCGCGACGAGCGGCAATATGCAGGAGGTCAAGGAGCTTTGGGCCGACTGCGATAGCGATACGCTGCTGGTCAAGGTTGACTCGCCGGGTCCGGCCTGCCATACCGGCAACCGTACCTGCTTCTTTAAGAAACTCGCGTAGGGCGGGCGCTCGATTAGACGCTCGGCCAACCAGAAAGGATTGAACTATGGGTGTGCGCACCGCAAACGTTCAGGATGGAAATATCGGTGAGACGCTGACGGGGCTCGCCGAGGTGATTCACGGCCGTCGCGACGCATCGCCGCAGGAGAGCTATACCGCTCGCCTGCTGACCGACGTCGAGGACGAGCTGCTCAAGAAGCTTGCCGAGGAGGCGAGCGAGGTGATCATGGCCTGCAAGGATAACGATCACGATCACATCCGCTACGAGGCTGGCGACCTGGTCTACCACTTGCTCGTGACGCTTGAGCGCTACGGCATTACCCTCGACGAGCTGGCCGGCGAACTCAACGCCCGCCGCCACTAGTCGTTTGGGACAGTCTTTGTTGGTGTAACGGGGTCATGGAAGTTGCGGTGAAATAGGGACTGTTTAAGCGCTTCATCAGGCAAAACAATCCCTATTCCACCGCAACTTATGAAGGGATGGTTAGGCGAGGGGCGTGGACTCCCATTCTCCGGTGAGGTGGGGGATGCCGAAGGTTCGGTAGCCGCAGTCGTAGGCGTGTGCCTGGGCCTCACGGATGTTCCAGCAGATGTCGCAGGCGCGGTGTGCGTCCGAGCCAAAAGTTATCGGCACCTCGGCGTGGGCAAAGCAATGCAGCAATCCGGTCGTGGGATAGTAGTCGTCGAGGCCCTTGCGCGGTGCGGCGGTCGAGACCTCAATGCGGCGGCCCGTATCGTGGGCGCATTCGGCCATCTGCT
>CABRFW010000220.1 GCA_902470265.1 uncultured Collinsella sp. | reverse complement strand
TTGGTCACGGCCGATACCGATAGGTGGGACACGCCCAGCTCGGAGCTTACGGTGCGCACGGCATCAAGGATCTCGCGACGGCGTTCGTCGCCCGTCAGGCGCTTTGCCGCGCTATCGGATGCAGGGACGGCATCGACCACAGAGGTATCTGCTGCGTTGTTGCCCATGTTTTGCCGCCTTTCATCCTCTTTTGCCTGACCGTTCGCCTAACAGTCTTGAATATTGTTGACGGTTCGTCAATACTATTTTTGACACAATGTCAACAATGGCGGGTGAACGGCATGGGGGCATGCCCGGCCTGCAAAAAAGAGGGGCGCTGCGGTCTCGCCGGGCTGTGGCAAGAGAAGGGACAACCATGATTCTCAACGGACCGGGAATTAGCTACGCCGAGCCCGACATCGGTTCGGAGTTCGTGCCGCCGCTGCCGGAGCATCCGCGCGAGGCAATCGTCAAGCTGTGCGAGCACTGCACCAACCGTCTGCTGCATCGCGACGAGCTGCTGGGCTACGAGTACTGGTCGTTTGCCGAGGCCGCAACCGACGAGCAGGCCGAGGTGCTCTGCAAGATGAAGATGCGCCGTCCCTATACGCTGCCCGAGATGGTCAAGCTCACCGGCATGCCCGAGGCCCAGATCGAGAAGATGCTCGACGACATGAGCTACACGGGTCTGCTCGAGTACAACTGGGAAAATCCCGAGCGCACCAAGCAGTGGGTGCTGCCCATGCTGGTACCGGGTTCCGCCGAGTTCCTCAACATGCGCGTGAGCCAGCTCGAGGAGCATCCGGTCTATGCCAAGTTCTTTGAGCAGGCCTCCAAGGGGCCGCTGTCCAAAGCCACGCCGATGGTGCCGCCCGGAGGTGCCGGTATCGGCATGCACGTCATTCCGGTCGAAAAGGCCATTGACGCCGCGAGCACCTCGGTGCCTATTGAGCATATCGAGCACTGGCTCGACAAATACGATGGCAAGTATGCTGCCAGCACCTGCAGCTGCCGTGCGAGCCGTCGCGTGATGGGTGAGGGCTGTGCCGACGACCCGGCCGATTGGTGCATCGCCGTGGGCGATATGGCCGACTACGTGGTCGAGACCGATCGTGGCCATTACGTGACGCGCGACGAGGTTTACGACATCTTGCGCCAGGCCGAGGACAACGGCTTTGTGCACCAGATCACCAATATCGATGGCGAGAACAAGATCTTCGCCATCTGCAACTGCAACGTCAACGTGTGCTATGCCCTGCGCACCTCGCAGCTGTTCAACACGCCCAACCTGTCGCGCTCGGCCTATGTCGCCAAGGTCGAGAAGGACAAGTGCGTGGCCTGCGGTCGCTGCGTTGAGGTATGTCCGGCCGGCGCCGCCAAGCTGGGCCAGAAGCTCTGCAGCAAAAAGACTGGCGGACAGGTGCCCGAGTATCCGCGCCAGGAGCTGCCCGATGCCACCAAGTGGGATTACACCAAGTGGTCGCCCAACTACCGCAACGACAACCGCATCGAGACGCATGAGTCCGGCACCGCTCCCTGCAAGACGGCCTGCCCCGCGCATGTCGCCGTTCAGGGCTATTTGAAGCTCGCGGCTCAGGGTCGCTATGACGAGGCCCTAGCACTCATTAAGCGCGAGAACCCGCTGCCCGCCATCTGCGGCCGTGTGTGCAACCGCCGCTGTGAGGATGCCTGCACTCGCGGCCGTGTGGACGCCGCCGTGGCTATCGACGAGGTCAAGAAGTTCATCGCCCAGCGCGATCTGGATGCCGCGACCCGCTATGTTCCACCCGTGGTGACGCCGACACGCGCCGGCGGCTTCGATCAGAAGATCGCCATTATCGGTGCCGGCCCGGCCGGCCTGTCCTGCGCTTTCTACCTGGCCGAGAAGGGCTACAAGCCCGTCGTATTCGAGAAGAACGAGCGCCCGGGCGGCATGCTCACCTACGGTATTCCCAGCTTTAAGCTGCAGAAGGATGTTATCGAGGCCGAGGTCGAGATCATTCGCCTGATGGGCGCCGAGTTCCGCTATGGCGTGGAGGTCGGTCGCGATGTGACACTCGACGAGCTGCGCGAGCAGGGCTTTAAGGCCTTCTACGTTGCCATTGGCTGCCAGGGCGGCCGCCTCGCCGGTATTCCGGGTGAGGATGCCGAGGACGTGGCCGTGGCCGTCGACTTTTTGCGCAAGGTCAACAGTGGCAAGATCGACGCGCTGCCCGGCCGCACCATCGTGGTGGGCGGCGGCAACGTGGCTATCGACGTCGCGCGCAACGCCTGCCGTCTGGGTTCCGAGCACGTTGAGGTGTTCTGCCTGGAGAGCGAGGCCCAGATGCCCGCCAGCGAGGAGGAGCGTCGCGAGGCCGTTGAGGACGGCGCCCACATCAGCTGCGGCTGGGGTCCCAAGGAGGTTCACCTGGACGAGACCGGCCGTGTGTGCGGCATCACCTTTAAGCGCTGCACGCGCGTCTACGATGACGAGGGCCGTTTTGCGCCCGAGTACGACGAGAACGACCTGCGTCGCGTCGATGCCGACCGCGTGGTCATGTCGATTGGCCAGTCCATCGTGTGGGGCGACCTGCTGGCTGGCTCCAAGGTGGAGCTTGGCCGTGGTCAGGGCGCCCTTGCCGATCCCCAGACCTACCAGACCGCCGAACCCGACATCTTTGTGGGCGGCGACGTCTATACCGGTCCGAGCTTTGCCATCGATGCCATCGCCGCCGGTCACGAGGCCGCCGTGTCCATCCATCGCTTTGTGCAGCCGGGCTCCACGCTCACCATCGGCCGCAACCAGCGCCGCTACACCGCGCTCGACCGCAACGACGTTGTGCTCGAGAGCTACGACAACGCGAGCCGCGAGGTTGCGCATGTGGACCGCGAACGCGAGAAGGCTGCGCCGTTTAGCGAGTATGTTGAGACCTTTACCGAGGAGCAGGTGCGCGCCGAGACCGCCCGCTGCCTGGGCTGCGGCGCCTCGATCGTCGACCCCAACAAGTGCATTGGCTGCGGCCTGTGCACCACCAAGTGCGCGTTTGACGCCATCCATCTGGATCGCGATCGCCCCGAGTGCTCCACGATGGTCAAATACGAGCAAAAGCTCCCAAGCCTCGGCAAGTA
>CABRFW010000219.1 GCA_902470265.1 uncultured Collinsella sp. | reverse complement strand
TCCGCCTGGTGGTTCAACGACAACGAGGTCGGCATGCGCGAGCAGCTTACGGCTCTGGCTAACGAGGGCGTGTTGGGCAACTTTGTGGGCATGCTTACCGATTCCCGCTCCTTCCTGTCCTATCCGCGCCACGAGTACTTCCGTCGCGTGCTGTGCAGCGTGATCGGCGAGTGGGTCGAGCAGGGCAAGTACCCGGCCGACATGGAGCTGCTGAGCAGTATCGTGCGCGACATCAGCTACAACAACGCGGTCCGCTACTTTGGCTTTGATTTGGACACCGTCGAGGCCTAAGCCCGCATCGAATCACATCGAACCCTGGGCGCCGTCGCCACACGCGGCGCCCCCGTTTTGCTTACACGCTAACGGCTATCTAAGGAGACACATAGATGGAGAACATCAGCTACGATACGCTCGAGAAGATCGGCTACGAGGGCTATCTTCTTCCCAAGGACGCGCCGGAGAAGGTCCTGCAGTTTGGCGAGGGCAACTTCCTACGCGCTTTCGTTGACCGCTTCTTTGACATGGGTAACGAGGCGACCGGCTGGAATGGCAAGATCGTCATGGTCCAGCCCATCAGCGGCGCCTTTGGCTTTGCCGACGGTATCAATGCCCAGGACGACCTGTATACCGTGCTGGTGCGCGGCAAGGAGGACGGCAACACGGTCGACGAGTCCCGCGTGATTAGCGCTTGCAGCCGCTGCATCAACCCGTACCGCGAGGACGACTACCGCGCCATGATGGAGGTCGCCGTCTCTGACGACCTGGAGATTATCGTCTCCAACACCACCGAGGCCGGTATCGCCTATGACCCGTCCTGCAAGGCCGACGACATGCCACCCGCGAGCTTCCCCGCCAAGCTTGCCCAGGTGCTCCACACTCGCTGGGCTGCCGGTAAGCCGGGCGTCATCGTCCTCGCCTGCGAGCTCATCGATCACAACGGCGAGGAGTTGCTGCGCATCATGAACCAGTATGTGAGCGACTGGGGCTGGGAGGACGAGTTTGCGCAGTGGATGGCCAACGACTGCACCGTCTGCACCACGCTCGTCGACACCATCGTACCGGGCCGTATCCGCGACGCATCCGAGGCCGCCGCGGTGGCTGAGCGTCTGGGCTACGAGGATCCCTTCCTGGCCGTGCGCGAGCCCTTCCAGATGTGGGGCATCCAGGGCGACGAGTCGCTTGCCGAGAAGCTTCCCTTTGTGAAGGCTGGTCTTCCGGGTGTCTTTGTGACTCCCGACGTCACCCCGTACAAAAAGCGCAAGGTCCGCATCCTCAACGGTGCCCACACCGCCTTCGTTCCGGGTTCCTGGGTTGCCGGCTTTGATATCGTGCGCGACTGCATGCATGACGAGACCATTCGCGGCTTCATGAACACCATGCTCTACGACGAGGTCATTCCGACGCTTGCCGCCGACTTGGATGTCGAGGACTGCAAGGCCTTTGCCGCCGCCGTCGAAAACCGCTTCGACAACCCGTTTATTGATCATGCGCTGCTCTCCATCTGCCTCAACTCCACGGCTAAGTGGCGCGCTCGCGACCTGCCCACGCTCAAGGACTACGTTGCCGAGACCGGCAACCTGCCCAAGTGCCTGGCGACGAGCCTCGCTACGCTCATCTCCTTCTACACGCAGGAGCTCGTGTCCCGCGAGGGCGACGGCCTGCACCTGCGTCGCTCCGACGGCACCGAGTACACCGCTCAGGACGACGCCTTCGTACTCGATTTCTACGCCGCCCACGCCGGTGCCGACGATGCCCAGCTGGTGCACGACGTGCTCACCAACGAGCAGATGTGGGGCGAGGACCTTACGCAGATCGCAGGTCTTGAGGAGTTTGTCGTCAGCGCGCTCGCTGTCGTGCGTGCCGAGGGTGCCAAGCAGGCCTTCGCCAACGCTCAGGCGTAAATTTCCGGCGCAGACGCGGGCGCGGGACGGCGTGCCCGCGTCTCGACTTCTGCTCAACCTGTAGGGTTAGGACCATTTGCAATGAACACTATCCAGATCAATCCGGCCGACAACGTGATCGTCGCGCTGTCGCCGCTTGCCAAGGGCACCGCCGTCGCGGTTCCCGGGGTGGGCGAGGTCGTGGCTGCGGAGGATATTCCGCAAGGCCACAAGATGGCTGTGCGCTCGATTGCCGCCGGCGAGGACGTCATTAAGTACGGCCTTCCTATCGGACACGTGACGGGCGATGTCCAGCCCGGTCAGTGGCTCCACACGCACAATGTGAAGACCAACCTTTCGGGCGAGGTCGAGTACACCTACAACCCCACGCATCCGGTCGTTGAGTCGGTTGAGCCCGAGACCTTTATGGGGTTCCGCCGCGCCGACGGTCGTGCCGCGACGCGCAACGAGCTGTGGATCATCCCCACGGTCGGCTGTGTCAACGAAGTCGCCCGTGCCATGTGTGAGAAGGCCCAGGATCTGGTCGATGGCTCGCTGGAGGGTGTTTACTACTTCCCGCATCCCTTTGGCTGCTCGCAGACCGGCGCCGACCATGCCCAGACGCGTCGTCTGCTGGTGGCGCTCTCGCGTCATCCTAATGCGGCCGGCGTGCTATTCCTGTCGCTCGGTTGCGAGAACTGCACGCACCAGCAGGTGCTCGACGAGCTCGGTGACTTCGATCACGAGCGCGTTCGCTTTCTCAGCTGCCAGGATGTAGCCGACGAGCAAATCGAGGGCCACAAGATTCTGGCCGAGCTGGCTGACCTGGCCAAGCAAGCCAAGCGTGAGCCCATTTTGGCCTCCGAGCTGGTTATTGGTCTTAAGTGCGGCGGCTCCGACGGTCTTTCGGGCATTACCGCCAACCCCACGATCGGTCGCGTGAGCGATATGGTCGTCGCCCGTGGCGGCACGTCGGTGCTTACCGAGGTGCCCGAGATGTTTGGCGCCGAGAGTATCCTGCTCGATCGCTGTGAGAACGAGCAGGTCTTTAACGCCGCTTCCGACATGCTCAATGGCTTTAAGGACTACTTTATTAGCCACGGCGAGGTCGTCTACGAGAACCCGAGCCCCGGCAACAAGGACGGCGGTATTACCACGCTCGAGGACAAGAGCTGCGGCTGCGTGCAAAAGGGCGGATCTGCCCCCATCGTCG
>CABRFW010000218.1 GCA_902470265.1 uncultured Collinsella sp. | reverse complement strand
ACGGAGTCGTGGTGTGATTTGCGTCGGTGTCCGCGCGGCTCGGTATACTGGTACGGCTCAAACTATGGCGCCGCCCGCAGGCGCGCCGTCCGTCAGATGAGGAGTCGCCCATGACCCAGCCCTTGCCCTGGGAAAAGAACGCCGCGGTACCCGTGCCGCCCACGCCGGAACCCGTGCCGCTCGATGCATACACCGCCCCCGCTGCGCCGGAGCCCGAGCTCGTTCCGCTCGACATCTACGACGCTCCCGCGCCGGCACCCAAACCCGCCAAGCCGCTCGTCGACCTCGACAGCCTTAATCCCGCCCAGCGCGAGGCGGTCCTGACCACCGAGGGTCCGTTGCTGGTCCTTGCCGGCGCCGGCTCGGGCAAGACCCGCGTCTTGACCTTTCGCATCGCACATATGCTCGGCGACCTGGGCGTTAAGCCCTGGCAGATCCTTGCCATCACGTTTACCAACAAGGCCGCGGCCGAGATGCGCGAGCGTCTGGCGGCACTCATCCCCAGCGGTACCCGCGGCATGTGGGTGTGCACCTTCCATGCTATGTGCGTGCGCATGCTGCGCGAGGACGCTGACCTGCTGGGCTACACCGGTCAGTTCACCATCTACGATGACGACGATTCCAAGCGCATGGTGCGCGATATTATGCAGGCGCTCGGTATCGAGCAAAAGCAATTCCCCATCAACATGATCCGCAGCAAGATCAGTTCGGCCAAAAACGCCATGATCGGCCCCGAGGACATGCTCAAATCCGCCGACAGCCCCAACGACAAAAAGGCCGCGCAGGTCTACTTGGAGCTGGAACGCCGCCTGCGCGCCGCCAACGCGATGGACTTCGACGACCTGCTCGTGCGCACGCTCGAGCTGCTGCGCACCCGCCCCGAGGTGCTCGACAAGTACCAAGAGCGCTTCCGCTACATTAGCGTCGACGAGTATCAGGACACCAATCACGTCCAGTACGAGATCGCCAACCTGCTGGCCGCCAAGTACCAAAACCTCATGGTCGTGGGCGACGATGACCAGTCCATTTATAGCTGGCGTGGCGCCGACATCACCAACATCCTGGACTTTGAGCAGGACTTTAAAAACTGCAAGACCGTTAAGCTGGAGCAGAACTACCGCTCCACGGGCCATATCCTGAGCGCCGCCAACGCCGTGGTGCGCCACAACTCGCAGCGCAAGGACAAGCGCCTGTTTACGGCCGAGGGCGATGGCGAGAAGATCCAGGCCTTCCAGGCAAGCGATGAGCGCGACGAGGGCCGCTGGATTGCCGGCGAGATCGAGAAGCTGCACTCCAAGGGCACGAGTTACGACGACATCGCCGTGTTCTACCGCACCAACGCTCAGTCGCGTATTCTCGAAGATATGTTCCTGCGCGCAGGCGTGCCCTACAAGATCGTGGGTGGCACGCGATTCTTCGACCGTGCCGAGATCCGCGACGTCATGGCCTATCTTAAGATGATTGTGAACCCGGCCGACGAGATGAGCGTCAAGCGCGTCATCAACACGCCGCGCCGCGGCATCGGCTCCACCTCGATTCAAAAGATTGAGCAGCTGGCACGCGACAACCGCTGCTCGTTCTTCCAAGCCTGCGAGATCGCAACAGCCGAGACGGGCATGTTTAGCGCCAAGGTGCGCAACGGCCTGTCGAGCTTTGTGGCGCTGGTGCGCGAGGGTCGCCGCATGGACGGCGAGCTCAAGGACGTCGTCGAGATGATCGTCGATAAGACGGGCCTGCTGCAGGCTTTCCGCGCCGAGGGCACCATGGAGTCCGAGAGCCGCGCCGAGAACATCCAGGAATTCCTGGGCGTCGCCGCCGAATTTGAGGAGACGCACGAGGATATCGAAGGTACGCTCGAGAGCTTGGAAGAGCTGCGCGCTGCCGGTGTTGCCGATGTGCCTGCTAGCGCCGAGCCCGAGCCTGTCGTGGTGAGCGCGCCTGCGCCCGAACCGGGGCCATCTGCCCCGGTATCCTCGTTTGAGGCGCTCGTTGGCGCGCGTGACGCCGCGGGCTCCAATCCGCTCGATAGCTTGGCCGCTCCGGCGCTGTCTCCGCAGGATGCCCTGGCCGCCGCCATCGCGGGCAACGCGTATGCCGCGCCGACGGAGATGCCGGCGGGTGCCGTGCATGCCGACGAGATCGAGCGCACCTACGGTCCGCTCACCTGTAAGGCGCTGCCGGCGCTCATGGAGTGGCTGGCCCTGCGCTCCGACTTGGATTCCCTGGCCGGCGAGACGCATGCCATTACCATGATGACCATCCACTCCGCCAAGGGCCTGGAGTTCCCGGCGGTGTTCGTGGCCGGCATGGAGGAGGGTATCTTCCCGCACGTGCACGACTTTGGCGGTAGTGACGATCCGGGCAAGCTCGAGGAGGAGCGTCGCTTGGCCTACGTCGCCATCACGCGTGCTCGCAAGCGCCTGTTCCTGACCTATGCGGCCACGCGTCGCACCTACGGCTCGACCTCTGCCAACCCGCGCTCGCGCTTCCTCAACGAGATTCCGTTTGAGGATATCGAGTTTAGCGGCATCGGTTCTGCCGGTTTTGAGGGCACGGGCTGGGAGAAACGCGGCGACCGACACGGCACCTTTGGATCGGGTATGGGCTCGGACATGTATGGCGGCAAGGTGTTTGGTTCGCATACGCGCTCGACCGGCGGTTCCGGTTCGCGTGGCGGATCGAGCTTTGACGATTTCTTTGGCGGCAGCAGTTACGGGACCGAGCGCCATCGTGGGGTTTCGCCTGACGCCGGCCGTGTTGCCTCGACTTTTGGTTCGGGCGCGTCGCGAGCCAAAAAGCCGTCTTCCAAGGTGTCCCCGACGGTGGAGCGCAAGGTCGATCGTGCCAGCGCATCGCAGGACTTTGCCGCGGGCGATACCGTGAGCCACAAGACTTTTGGCACGGGTACCGTGATCTCGGTCGCCGGAGACATGATCGAGGTTCAATTCGAAAAGACCGGCCAGACCAAAAAGCTTATGAAGGGCTTTGCTCCGATCGTCAAGCTGTCGTGATCCCGGCGGACCTGGGCGGGCGTATGGGGCAACATCGCCTGCTCGGGCAGTCCTGCTCGCACGGAGAGCACATTAAGTGCTCTCCGGCTCG
>CABRFW010000217.1 GCA_902470265.1 uncultured Collinsella sp. | reverse complement strand
AGTAGTACCGCTACGACCATAAAGAACGCCGTGGTGCCCAGGCTGATGGGGTAGACCATCATGATGTTCGCAAAGGTGCGGAAGTGCGGGAACACGCAGAACACCCAATAGAAGCGGATGCCGCAGACGCAGATCATGGTGATGAGGGCGGGCGTGAGCGAGATACCAAAGCCGCGCAGGTAGCCTGACATGTTTTCGTAGAACATGCTAAAGGCGTACGCCGGGAAGATCGAACACACGCGGATATAGCCGATCGAGACGATGTTGGGATCGCTGTTAAAGAGCGACAAGATCTCGCGCCCCAGGCCGACAATAACGATGATCGTGGTGAGCGCAACGATACCGCCTTCGACTAGGCAGACCTTGAGCGTTTTGGTGCAGCGATCAATCTGGCGGGCACCGTGGTTTTGTCCCACAAAGGTGGTGCACGCCTGGCTAAAGCTGTTGAGCAGGTTGTAGCACACGTACTCCAGGCTCATGGCGGCGCTCGATGCCGCCATGACCTCGGTGCCCAGGCTGTTAATGGCGGACTGGATGATGATGTTGGCGACGGCAAAGACGGCACTTTGGATGCCGGCGGGCAGGCCGATCTTGACGATGCGCTTGAGGGCGACGGGGTCGATAGCCAAGTCGCGTGGGGTGACGCGGACGACGGAGTCGGTCTTGAGCAGGCGGATAAAGAGCGTAGCGGCGCTGACGGTGTAGGCGATGGCGGTGGCGATGGCGACGCCCGCGACACCCCAGTGGAGTATGGGGACAAAGATGAGATCCAGGCCAATGTTGAGGACGGTGGACACGGCAAGCGCCTGCAGCGGCATGCGGGTGATGCCGACGGAGCGGAAGATCGCGGCCTCAAAGTTGTAGAGCAAGATCGAGGGCATGCTGAGCAAAAAGACGCGCAGGTAGAGCGAAGCGAGCGGCATGGTTTCGGCAGGAACGTTGAGCGCGGCGAGCATGGGCTCGGCAAAGATCTCGCCCAGCGCGATGACGACAAAGCCCACGAGCGCCATTAAAATCGAGGTATGGACGGCGCGTTTGACCATGTTCTGATCGTTGCGGCCGATAGCGTTGGCGATGACCACGTTGGAGCCAAGCGACATGCCAATAAACAGGTTGAGCATAAGACTGGTAAGCGGAACATTGGAGCCGACCGCCGCCATGGCGAGGGTTCCCTGGTCGCCCGAGAAATTACCGATGATGACCGTGGCGATGAGGTTCGACAGCTGCTCCAAGATGCTCGTGGCGGCCACGGGGAAGGCGAACAGGGGAATATTGCGCCACAGCGAGCCGGTGGTCATGTCAATGTGCTTAGATACGGTGTCAGCCATACGCTCTCAATCTCTAATATGCTCTTTCGTGCTTATTTGCGCAGATGATGATACTCCTAATCGACTAGTCATTGGGGACGTTCTTAAACGACTAGTCCTTCAAGAACGTCCCCAATGACTAGGTGGGGAAGGCGTGCGACAATGGTGGGCGTTGTGTTGTTCGCGCTAAGGAGTTGCCATGTTGTTGTGTCCCGTTTGCCATGAGCCACTGGCGGATAACGAGCGCGGTGCTGCATGCGCGGGCGGACACCGGTTTGACCGTGCGCGCGAGGGCTATCTGTACCTACTGCGCTCGTCCAAGAGCGGCGACTCTATGGGCGATCCCAAGTCACAGGCGCGCAGCCGTCGTGACTTTTTGAACCGCGGTTACTATGCGCCGTTGTGCGATGCGATGGTCGAACTGGTGCGCAAACAGGCGTCTGGGCGCGCCGCGTCTACGAATGGCTCCATGACGCTGCTCGATATTTGCTGCGGCGAGGGCTACTACACCAGTGCCATGGGCGCGGTGCCGGGCGTGGACGCTTACGGGTTCGATTTGGGCAAAGAGATGGTGCGCCTTGCCGCCAAGCACGGCGATGCGACCTACTTCGTGGCCAACATGAAGGACATCCCCGTGGCTGATGGCGCCTTCGATATGGTGACCGAGCTCTTCGCTCCCTTTAACGAGCGCGAATTTGCCCGCGTGCTGGCGCCAGAGGGTTCACTCTATACCGTGGTACCGGGTGCTCGTCATCTCTTTGGGCTCAAAGAGGTGCTCTACGACACGCCGTACCTTAACGATGAGAAGCTGCCGAAGACCACCGAGCTCGAGTTGGTCGGAACGCAGCGGGTATCTGCGAATATTACGCTTCAGACCCAGGCCGACATCGAGGCGGTGTTCCAGATGACGCCGTACTACTACCGCACGCGCCCTGCCGATAAAGAGCGCCTGGCAAACTTGGATACCCTTCAAACCGACATCGACTTCATCATCGCCGAGTACCGCCACAGCTAACAACCTGCCAAAAAGGGACAGGTTTATTTTGGTAGGTTTTATCTGGGCAAACGTAAAGGGCCGACCGCGGAGATGCGCGATTGGCCCTTTTTAGTTGCTTGGCTGCAGAGGTTATGAGAAGCGAGCGCTTACAGGCGGTCCTTGTTCTCGGCCTTAACGGCGTGTGCCTGCTGAACAAAGAACAGGTCGTAGACCACGATGACAAAGGCGCCATAGTTGATGGCGTCACCGCCAAACGCGGGAAGCGTGAGCACCGCTTGGGCAAGCGTGGCGACCGCGGCAACAATACCGAGCTTAAACGCGCCGTCCACCTGCGAAGGCTTGTTGGCGCCCTTGACACCGGCGACGCCTGCAGCAAGGTCGACGAGACCCTTGGCGATAAGCACGACCGCTGCGAGCGTGGCGTACGAACCGTACGTGGAATCGAGACCGCCCGTGGCGATACCGACGCCGGCGGTGACGAGGCTGGCGATGCCCAAAACAAAGTAGATGAGAGCAAGGATTTTGAGAGTCTTGCGAGTGAAGCTCATGGCTGGTCCTTTCGATACGAGTACGCCAACTTGGCGCACCCAATGTACTGCACATATGGTGAAGCACATTGTAGTTCAACGCAGCGATGCATGCGCCTGAAAGCGCTTTGAGCCCGCGCGGCCCAACCCAACCTTTCAAAAGGGAAAGCTGGACGTAAGCCAAATCGATGGCAGCTCATGTGCGGCGCTGAGATGATGAGGCCGTAACAAGGAGCTGGTCTCAAGGAGGAGCCATGATGTACGGAGCAGGGCAAGTGCGTGAGCCGCGGTCGTTGGGAAGGCGC